>NZ_QHLL01000009.1 GCF_006864535.1 Campylobacter sp. MIT 12-8780 | reverse complement strand
CGTGCCTATATACAATGTAGAAAAATACCTTAGAGAATGTTTAGATAGCATTGTCAATCAAACTTATACAAATTTAGAGATTATATTAGTCAATGATGGCTCTACTGATAACTGTGATGCAATTTGTGATGAATATGCTTTAAAAGATAAGAGGATTAAAGTTATACATAAAGAAAATGGTGGTTTGGGATCAGCCTATAATACGGGTTTAGATTTAGCTAGTGGAGATTATATAGGCTTTGTAGAAAGTGATGATTTTATAGAGCTTAATATGTATGAGCAATTGTGCAATAAGATTGTCCAACTTGATTGTGATATTTGTATAGGTATGTTTTTTTGGCATACAAGTGAAAACATTAGACCGAATTTTGATATATGCAAATTTGTAAAAAAACCAATTTTTAATATTCGGGATTATCCGCAATTTCTCTTGATGCATAGTTCAATTTGGGTTAAGTTATACAAGAGAAAAAGTCTTGGACAATTAAGATTTGTAGATTTTGGGGGCTCTGGATATTATTGTGATATTCCTTTTTGGGCTAATGCCTTATGTGAAGCAAAAAAAATGTGTAAAATTGATTCTTGTGTCTATCATTATAGAATTGACAATCCAAATGCTTCTTCCATAGGAACAAGAAGTGATAATAAGTTACTTCAAATCATTCCCTCTCTTAAAGAAACGGTATCTATATTTAAAAAATATGATTTATATAATTTACTACAAGAAGAAATAGTATATGGCACAATATTAACAGCCTTTAGATATTTTTCCAATATAGATGATCAATACAAACAAGATTTTTTCTTAAAATTAAGACAATTTGCTTTAGATTTTAACATAAACGAAAGATTTCATTTTTCGTGTTTCTATAAAGATTCATTTATAGGAGAATTAAGAAAAAAATTTTTACAAGCTGTATTAAAAAATGACTATCAACAAGCTGTTATTCTATCAAGAGCAATAAAAATTAATAATGCACAAGGCGTTATTAAGAGTCATTTAAGCTGGAAGATAGGAGAGGCTATTTTACAAAACTATAAATCTGCAAAAGGTATATTAAGGCTTCCTTTTATTATTGCTAAAATTGCCGCTTCCCATCAAAAGATAAAAATAGATTTTCCTTTAGAGGGATATAATGACTATGCAAAAGCTGTGGAAATGAAGCAAACTCTTACCTACAAACTTGGAAATACCTTTGTTCAATCATCTAGCTTTTGGGGTATGATTTGTCTACCATTTCAACTAGTTAAAATCTACAAGTGGTATAAACGTAAAATAAATAAAATTTACACTCAAGATGAAATCAATAAAATAATACTTAACGAACTCAAATTTATAACTGAAAAAATGAACGAAAATAGAGCTGATATACTAGCAGCTACTATGCACAAGCAAATTTTTTCTCAATATAATTTTGCTTTTGAAAATAAAGATATTGTCATAGTTGGCAATGGTGAATCTGCAAAATTATACACCAATCATATCAAAAATGCTATACACATAGGGGTTAATCGTTGTTTTCATATGAAAAATATAAATTTTGATTATATATTTTGTCATCACGCTTTATATCCCGAAGGAGATTGGGAGCTGATTAAATACATAGCAGAGAATCCTAATATACAATTTTTTATGGGTATTTTACCGACAACATTCCTAAGTAATCCTACGCATTATCGCCATTTAAGAGGAATTTATAGATATAAAAATGTCTCTCCTTATATTATACGAAAACAAGGTGATTTATGGTGTTATGATCTATCTCATGAACCATTAGCAGATTTATATAGTGTCATTTTTTCAGCCCTACAATTTGCTTGCTATACCCAGCCAAAAAGAATTTATCTAGTAGGTTGTGATTGTAATAATACGCACATTTCAACTTCCCAAGCTAGTATTAATGCATCTTATGAGCATCTATACTCAACCATAGAAAGAAAATGGACAATGGTTGTTAAACCTATACTTGATAAATTTTATTCAGATATAGAAATTATATCTTTAAATCCTGTAGGATTAAAAGGCCTGTTTAAAGATGTCTATACAAATTGATAAGGAAATCTATGTTTCATATTGTTTTTAACCTCAATGATAATTATGTAAAATACGTCGCAGTTTTAATAACCAGCATAATCAAAAATACTAACTCATTAAAAAAAATTAAAGATTTTTTTAATGAAACAGCTACAAATAAAATAAACTTCAAACAACTTGGATACCAATCTTTACACGAATGTGAAGAAGGATATGTATTTCATCTTCTTACAGATGGCATTAAAAATGAAAACAAAATTAAATTGGAAAAATTTGAAGCCGAACTTAATACAATTTATCCTTGCAAGATAAAAATCTACACTTTAGATGATACTTTTTTAAAAATATACTCTTTGCCTAAAATACAAGGGAGTCACTTGGCATATTTTAAATTAAGAATGGCTTCTTCTTTGCCAAATGAAATTTCAAAATGTCTTTATTTAGATGTGGATATGTTAGCAGTTTCAGATATAAGAGAAATTTTTACACTTGATTTGTGCAATAAAATAATTGCTGCTGTAGGATGTTTTAGACAATACCCTCCTTTAAAAGCTAAAATAAAACATCTTGATGATTTTAAACTTGAACCTTTTCATTTTAATACTGGATTTATGTTTATTGATTTAGATTTATGGAGAAAAGAAAAAATCGAAGAAAGGTGTTTTGAATTTATGGCAAAATTTCATTTAAATCACCTTGGTGATGAATGTGCGATCAACGCCATTACTGCAACTAATAATAGATATTTAACTATACCTTTACGATGGAATTTAACTTTTGGAACAGCAAATATAGACAACAACTCATTCAATGATATACCAAAACCAGAAAAGAATGCTCATTATGATATGACCAAACTGGATTTTGAACATGAATTAGAAAATCCAAGAATCATCCATTTTACAGGTGGAGGAGATTTTCCAAATCCTTGGGGTTCTTTATACAAAACGCTTAATTACAATTCTTTAATTCCTTTACACTACCAATATAGAAAAAAATGGTGGGAAATAGCCTTAGAAACTCCTATTTTTTGTGATGAATTGCAAAATATCAAAAAAAATCTTAAAGAAAATCAACTTAACGATCTTAGGCAATTGCTACAACTTAGATTTAGAGATATTAATATCAAAGCTGCACAATTACAAAATTCCATTATTCAATTTTCTAAACAAAAAAATACTTCAAATATAGGAGCAGTCTATAAAATCAAAAACCAACTTAGTTATAAACTTGGTGAAATAATGATAAAAAACTCAAAAAACTTGATGCAAATACTCCAACTTCCTTTTAAGATCAAGCAAATTTCAAGAGAACACAAAGAAAAACAAAACATTTATAATACTCTCATAGAGTTGAAACCCGAACTAAAATTACAAAATATAGAAACCTATCCAGACTATAAAGAAGCCTTAAAGCTTAAAGAACAGCTTCCATACAAACTAGGTGAAGCTTTTATCAAAGCTTATAACAATCGCTGGGGGGGGGGGATTGTCAAATTCTTTTTTATCGATATGCCTAAGATAAAAAAAGAATTTAAAGATGAGTAAAAAATAAAGAGAAATAAAAGATGAAAAATGCAAAAGAGATTAAAATAGCTTCAATTACCATATCAAAAGATACACAGCCTCTTGTTGTGCCTGAAATTGGCATTAATCATAATGGTAGTTTAGAGCTTGCAAAGCTTATGGTAGATAGTGCAGCTCGTGCTGGAGCTAGGCTCATAAAGCATCAAACTCATATTGTTGAAGATGAGATGAGTGAAGCTGCAAAAAGTGTAATACCTGGAAATGCAAAAATTAGCATTTATGAAATCATGCAAAAATGTGCTTTAAATGAAAAAGATGAAAGGGCATTAAAAGAGTATAGTGAAAGTAAAGGACTTGTCTATCTTAGCACACCTTTTTCAAGAGCTGCAGCGAACCGACTTGAAGATATGGGTGTTTTAGCTTATAAAATAGGCTCTGGAGAATGCAATAATTATCCCTTAATCAAACACATAGCAAGCTTTAAAAAGCCTATGATTTTAAGCACAGGCATGAACTCACTTGCAAATATAAAAGAAAGCGTAGCTATCTTAAGAAAAGCCGAAGTGCCTTTTGTCCTGCTTCACACAACCAATCTTTATCCTACCCCACAAAAGCTCGTGCGTTTAAATGCTATGAAAGAACTTGAAAAAGAATTTGACTGCCTTGTAGGATTAAGCGATCATACCTTAAATAATCTTGCTTGCCTTGGAGCAGTTGCACTTGGAGCTTGTGTGCTAGAAAGACACTTTACTGATACTATGCATAGAGAGGGACCAGATATAGTTTGCTCAATGGATGAACATGCCCTAAAAGAGCTTATTATACAAAGTGAGCAAATGCGTATAATGAGAGGAGATGGGGCATTAAAGCAAGCAGCAACAGAGGAACAAGTTACCATAGACTTTGCTTTTGCAAGCGTTGTAAGTATAAAAGATATTAAAAAAGGAGAGCTTTTAAGCAAGGAAAATATTTGGGTAAAAAGACCTGGCAAAGGCGGAATTCATGCTAAGCATTATGAAAGCATACTTGGCAAAAAAGCTAAAAAAGATATAACTCATGACACGCAATTGCAATTTGAGGATTTTGAGTGAAAAAAATAGTTTTTGTAACCGGCACTAGGGCTGATTTTGCAAAGATAAAATCCTTAATGCTAAAAGTTGAAGAAGCTCCAAATTTTGAGCTTTTTATCTTTGTAACAGGCATGCATATGAGCAAAGGTTTTGGCTTTACAGCTGATGAGGTAAGTAAGGCAGGATTTAAAAATATATTCCGCTTTATAAACCATGATAGATATTATCAAATGGATAAGGCTTTAGCCTCTACTATAGATGGTTTTTCAAGATTTGTTGTTGAAATACAGCCTGATCTCATCGTGGTTCATGGCGATAGGATAGAACCACTTGCTGCTGCAAGCGTAGGAGCATTAAACAACATACTTGTAGCTCATATTGAAGGAGGCGAGCTTTCTGGCACTATAGATGATAGTTTAAGACATGCTATCTCAAAACTCGCTCACATTCATTTAGTCAATGATGAAAAGGCTAAAAAAACCCTTATGCAACTTGGAGAAGATGAGCAATCAATTTTTATCATAGGTTCTCCAGACCTTGAAATTTTAGCTAATAATAAAGTCTCACTAGAACAAGCAAAAAGCTATTATGAAATAAATTTTCAAAATTATGCTATCGCTACACTTCACCCTGTTACAACCGAGTTTAACTCTATGAAAGAGCAAGCCTTTGAATTTGTAAAAGCCCTCAAACAAAGCGCTAAAAACTATATAGTGATTTATCCAAATAATGATTTAGGTTTTGAGTTTATCATGCAAAGCTATGAAGAGCTTAAAAACTTACCAAATTTTAGACTATTTTCTTCTTTGCGTTTTGAGTATTTTATCACTCTTTTAAAACATGCTGATTTTATCATAGGCAATTCAAGCTGCATACTTAAAGAAGCCTTATATCTTAAAACACCAGGAATTTTAGTCGGATCAAGACAAAATAACAGATCAGGCTCTCAAAGCGTAACAAAAGTGCCAGCAAAAGCAGAAAAAATTCTAAATGCCATAGAAAATGTGCATAAAAATAAAAATACCAAACAAGAAAAACCAAAGCTTATCAATAGCTCAAAAGAGTTTTTTACTCATCTTGAAAAAGGGGATTTTTTTAAGATTTCTAAGCAAAAAGTGTTTAAGGAGTTATGATGAATGATATTAAGCAAGCAAGTCAGCATGAAATACGATTTTGCCATATAGATGAAGCTGATCTACTCATGAATTTCATAGAAAATCACTGGAAAAAAGGGCATATACTGGCTCATTCTAAAGAATTGCTTGATTTTCAGCATTTAGATAAAGAAAACAAAAGATATAATTTTGTCGTAGCCTTCAACACTCAAAGCAAGGAATTTGATGCCATACTTGGTTTTATCCCACTAAGTAAGTATGATATAAGCTTAAAAAGCTTAAATGAGTATTGGCTAGCTATTTGGATGGTAAAGAAAGAATTTGCAAAACATGGCATAGGCTTAAAATTGTATTATCATTTTATCAAATGCTTTGAGCCTTCAAGTATTGGTATAATAGGCATTAGTGAAGATGCAAAAAAAATTTACAAGGCGTTTAAATATAAAATCGATTTTTTACAACATTTTTATATCAAAAATGAGACTTTAAAGGATTTTAAAATCGCTTCATTTTCTCAAAATTTACAAGCTTTAAGCTCCTCATCTACTCATAAAATAGAACAAATTTCTTTAGCTTCTTTTAAAAATACAAAGTTATTTTTAGCTCATTCACCACGAAAAAGTTTGGATTTTTTTATCAATAGATATGAAAAACATCCCTTTTATACATATGAATTCTTTGGAATTTTTGAAAAAGATTTTTTACAATGTATTCTAGTTATGAGAGAAAACAAAATACAAGGGGCAAAATGTTTAAGAATAGTTGATTTTGCAGGAACTTTCCCAAACAATCTTTATGCTCAGTTTCAAACCCTACTTCAAAAAAGGCAGTGTGAATACCTTGATCTACTTTGTTATACAGAAAATGCAAGTGAAATTCTAAAAGCTGGTTTTATATGTAAAAATGAACAGGATTTAGTGCCAAATTATTTTGAACCCTTTGAGAAAAAAAATGTAAATATAGAATTTGCTTATAAAACCGAAGCTAAAGATTATATACTTTGTAAGGCTGATGGCGATCAAGATAGACCAAATATACTTCCTTTAAGCTCTGGGGGGGGGGCTTTAATTCATGAAAGGCTCAAAAGCTCTAGCTTTTATCCTCCATACCCTTATCATTTTAAGAACTTACTATGTGCTTAAAGTGCTTTACTGGGGTATTGCTATGAAAAAAATCATTATACTTACAAGCAATGAGCTAAGACATAGCTTTATGCGTAAAGCGATAGCTTTAGATAGTGAAATTGAGGTTTTAAAAAGCTATTGTGAGCTAAAAAACACTCAAGCATATACATATACAAATGCACAAGACTTGCAAGAAAAGCATCTTGCTTTAAGACTTCAAAGTGAAAAGGATTTTTTTCAAGCCTTTGTTGATCTAAGTCCTGATTTATCAAAGCCTCATTTTATACCAGATAAAGCTATTAACAATCAAGAATTTATAGATGAGATCATTGATTTAAAGCCTGATTTGCTTATAGCTTATGGTTGTTCTTTGATAGAAGCTCCATTGATTGATTTTTTTGGCAAGGCTTTTTTAAATGTGCATTTGGGCTTATCTCCATATTATAGAGGCAGTGGAACGAATTTTTTTCCTCTTGTAAATAATGAACCAGAATTTGTAGGTGCAAGCTTTATGTATATAGACAAAGGCATTGATACAGGTGATATTATCCATCAAATTCGTGCTGAAGTTTGCATAAATGATGACTGCCATAAAATAGGCAATAGGCTAATTGCTAAAGTTGCAAGCACCTATAAGGACTTAATTAAAAATTATGAAAACTTAGTTCCCCTAAAACAGCCAAACGACAAAAAAAGCGGTAAGCTCTATAAAAAGAAAGATTTTACCCTAGAAGCCACATTGAAAATGTATGATAATTTTGCCAATAATTTGGTAGAAAAATACCTACAAAAACCAGAATCGCAAAAAGCTTCAATCCTAGAAAATCCAGCTCTAACAAAGGACAAACAATGAAAACCATAATGTATCACTATGTAAGAAAAAGCGATAAAAACTTCCCATATTTTCGCTATCTTTCAGTTGAAAATTTTAAAAAACAGCTTGACTTTTTTGAGCAAAAATTTGGCTTTGTAAAATATGAGGATTTTTTAGCGCTTTGTGAAAATCCTCATGATGAACATATCTTTGCTAAAGTAAAAAATAAAATTTTACCCAGCTTTGATGATGGCTTTATCGATCATTATAGTTTTGTTTTACCAGAATTTTTAAAAAGAGGAATTTTTGGTTTATTTTTTATCCCAACAGGAGTGTATGAAAGACAAAAAGCACTTGATGTGCACCGCATTCATTATCTACTAGGCAAGATAGGGGGGGGGGGCTTTGATGGAAGAAGCTAGGAACTTAGTTTGTGAAAATATGCTTGAAATGGATAAGCTAGAAAATTTCAAAGCCAAAACCTACACAAAACAAGATAATGATGAAGCAACGCAGGATTTTAAAAAGATGTTTAATTATTATATAAAATATGAATTTAGGGAACAAATTTTAGATGAACTTGTGAAAAAATTTGCAAATGATGAGCTTATATTTAAAAATCTCTATATGAGCGAAAAAGAACTTATAAAAATGCATGAAAACAAAATGATACTTGGCTCTCATAGCGTTAAGCATTTTGTCTTTTCAAAGCTGAGTGAAAATGAGCAAATCAAAGAAATTCATCATTCTTTTGATTTTTTAGAACAGCTTTTGACAAAGCTTGAAACAAAGCTTTTTTGTTATCCTTATGGGGGATTTCACACCTTTACAGACTTTACTGAAAAAAGCTTAAGTGAATTTGGTGTAGCTTTTTCTTTCAATGTAGAATCAAGAGATACAAAGTTAGAGGACTTAAAAATGCGTCCGCAAGCTCTGCCAAGATATGATTGTAACGAATTTGACTTTGGCAAAGCCAGTTTTGGTTAAGGAAAAGTCATGACTCTAGCGATAATCCCAGCAAGGGCTGGCTCAAAAGGCATAAAGAACAAAAATCTTGCCCTACTTGATGGCAAGCCTTTACTTTATTACACTTTTGAAGCAGCTAAAAAAGCTACTTGTATAGATGAAATTGTTTTAAGTAGTGATTCTAAAGAATATCTAGCCTATGCTAAAGAAAACAACATTAAACCTTTGCTTCGCCCTCAAGAACTTGCAACAGATAACGCTAGAAGCGATGGCTTGATACTGCACGCCTTAACACATTTTGAGGGCTTTGAAAATATTATCCTACTTCAACCAACTTCACCTTTTAGAACACACAAGCACATTGATGAAGCCTTTCATAAATTTCAAAGCGAACATGCCAATAGCTTAATGAGTGTTAAGCTAGCTGACAAAGAGCTGTTAAAAGCTTTTATCTTAGATGAAAATGGGGACTTAAAAGGAATTTGTAATAATGACTTTCCTTTCACACCTCGTCAAGCTTTGCCTGAAGTTTTTATGAGCAATGGTGCAATTTATATAGTAAAAACAGAACTTTTTAAAAAACACAAAAGCTTTTTAATCCCAAAAAGCCTGCCTTATATAATGAGCGAAAAAGAAAGTCTTGATATAAATACTAAAGAGGATTTAGAAAAAGCAAATCAAATTTTAAAGGAGAAACAATGAAAAAAATCATCATCTTTGGTGCAGCTACTGGCGGTAGAGAAGTCGCTGCTCAAATTTTAAATAATAGGCTGGGGGGGGGGGTATGAAATACTCTTTTTTGTGGATAATGATTCAAAAAAGCATGGCACGATGATTGAATTGCAAGAAAAAAGCTTTATGGTGCAATCACCTCAAATCTTAACACAAACAAATTTTGATCAAATTTTTGTAGCTTCAGTTTGTGGAGAAGACATTATAAAGCAACTTAAAGATGAGTTTAACATAGCTCAAGATAAGATCATTAATCCTTTTTATCAAAGTTATTATGAACCACTTGAAAAATTTTTAGCTAAATTAGCTCAAATTTTTTCCCAAAAGGATATTAAAGGAAGCATAGCTGAACTTGGTGTATATCAAGGCGATACTGCAAAAAGATTCAATAAATACTTTCCAGATAAAAGCTTATATCTTTTTGATACCTTTGAAGGCTATGCAAAAGATGATATTGAAAAAGGAGACAATATTTTTGCCAAAGAATTTGGAGAAGGGCATTTAAGCAATACTTCTAAAGAGCTGGTTTTAAGCAAAATGCCAAACCCTCAAAAAGTCATTATCAAGCAAGGTTGGTTTCCACAAACCACACAAGGGCTAGAAAATGAAAAATTTTGTCTGGTTAATCTTGATCCGGATTTATACAATCCTGTATTAGAGGGTTTAGAGTTTTTCTATCCTCGTTTAGTGAAAAATGGGGTGCTTTGCGTGGCTGGATATTTTTCATTACATAGCGGAGTAAAAAAAGCCGTTGATGAGTTTAGTGAAAAATACAAACTTGATTTTATACCACTAGCCATTGGTAACTGGGTAATTTTTGTCAAAACATAAATTTAAAGGAGAACAAATGTTTCACATCGCTTTTACCATAGATGAAAAATACATTAAATATTGTGCTGTTACTATGACAAGCATAGTTAAACATACTGATACTACTCTTGTTTTTAAGGATTTTTTTACTCATTTAGCCTTAGATAAAGAGCTTGAAAATTATGCAAGATTGGACTATGAAAGCTTAAGTCAGCTTGAGCAAAAAGAAGGCTATGTTTTTCATATCATCATCAATGCCATCAGTGAGCATTCAAGAGCAAAGCTTAAAAATTGCATTGATGAATTAAACAAAATATATCCTTGCGAGCTTGAAATTCATCTTGTTGATGATAAACTTTTTGAAGAAGAACTTAAAGTGCCAAAATGGAAAAATTGCTATGCAGCATATTATAATTTACTTGTGGGTGATTTTGTATCAGCTCAAACCTGCCTTTTTATCGACGCTGATATGCTTGTAATGAAAGACATAAGAATGCTTTTTAGCCTTGATTTTAAAGATAAAAGCTTAATAACAGCTTATATATTTGAAAATAATACAAACAATCTTAGCATAAATTCTGGTTTTATTTATTTTAATCTCAAACACTGGAATGCAAGAACTTTAAAGCAAAAATGCTTAGAATTTGCTAAAAATCCCAATAGAAAAATTTACTCCGATCAAGATATATTTAATGCAATATGTGCTAATGATACTTTAAAAATTCCAATATATTATAATTATTGGCTTCAAACTCATGATTCAGATAAAAAAGATATCTTTGCTTACGAGGATTTCAAGCAGTTTAAACAAAGAGTAAAAATCATTCATTATATACGTCCTAAGCCTTGGCTACAGCTTTATGATTATATGAATTTTCGTGGAGGCTATGCTGATAGCATATTTTATTATAACAACTATCTTGATTTGTGGTGGGAGATGGCTTCTAAAACACCTGTTTTCAAAGAAGAACTTTTAGATGAAAAAATCAAGCTTAATGTAGATTTTGCTTACAAATTACAAAAACTCGCCCAAGAAAAGAAAAAGTTAGAACAAGAAAAGATCAATTTACTTACCATAAATAAACATACAGAACAAAAACTTGCACAAGAATTGCTGATAAGAACAGGTGCAAAACAAAGAATTTATAATCATCTTTCATATAAAATGGGCATGGTGATGATAGAAAATTCAAAATCTTTACTTGGATATATAAGAATGCCTTATGTATTATCTTATATCAAAGATAAACATAAAGAAGAACAAAGAATTTATCAAGAAAAAATAAAAAACAATCCAAGCTTAAAACTTCCTCCACTTGAAACTTATGCAGACTATAAAGAAGCTTTAAAACTTAAAGAACATTTATCATATAAACTTGGTGAAGCTTTTATTAAAGCTTATAATAATCGCTGGAAGGGGGGGGGGCTTATCAAATTCATTTTTATCGATGTGCCTAGGATAAAAAAATTAAGACGAAATAAGCTAAATAAATAAAATATATAAGTTTTACAAACTCATATACTCTCTACTTTGTCCCAAGCGATAGAGTGCAAAGTCGTATTTTATAGGATCGTTTGGATCAAATTGACGCAAATTTTGAGTAAGCTCGAGCACGGCTTTAAAATCATAATTTTTTCTTTGCATAAGTTTTAGTTTTAAAGCGACTTTGTGCGTATGTGTATCAAGCGGGATAAACAAATCCTTAGCTTTGATTTCATCAAAAAGCCCCATATCTAAGGCATCTTTTCGCACCATCCAGCGAAGATACATATTGTAACGTTTTAAGGGTGATTTTGGTTCGTTTAAAAAAGACTTTGAAAAGAAAAACTCATAGCCATAACTTCTATATGGATTCAAACGATAAATTTCATCAATAAATGCTTTAAGTGCGTATATCATGCCTTTTTCTTGATAGTTTTTTGTGAAAAAATCCTTAAGTGTGTATTTTTGCACGAAACGTCTTAGGGTAATGAAAATTTGCTCTATATCCTTGCTGTTTTCAAAGCGATATTTAAGTTTAGCTTGTGAAAAATAGCTTTTTATCGCCTTTTCATCAAGTTTTAGCACGGAAAAATCAAGTTTTTGCAAGAAATTCACTATATTTTTAGCATTGCCATACGCAAATAAAGCACAGATAAGACTTATAAGCTCATCTTGATGAACTTTAGCAATCTGCAAAGGATCAGGAGCAAGAGCTAGAGCTTCAAGCGTGTTTTTCTCACGCGCAAAGTGTTCTAGCCTTTTCTTTAAAGCAAGCACTTATGACTTAAGTCCAAGCAAGGTATCAAGCATTTGATCGACGGTAGTAACGACTTTTGAAGCCGCTCCATAGCTTGCTTGATATTGAATAAGAGCTGCTAATTCTTCGTTTGTATTAACGCCATTTAAAGACTGAAATTCTTCATACACAGAATTATACAAAGTCGTATTTGTAGCGTGAGTGTTGTTGTTTGTCTCGCCATCAGTTGCGATTTTTCCTGTAAAAAGGCGGTAGTATCCGTCCAAAGACTTTTTGACTATAGTGCCATCTTCATTGTAAAAATTTACCTCATCATACTGAAGTTGTTGTAAGGCATTTGCTACTTCATTGCCCCCATCAGCACCATTATAGCTTGCTCTAAGCTTGCTTGGATCGCTTAGGTATTCTGTTTTTACACGAATATCACTTGCGCTTGAGCCACTGAAAAAACCACCTATATTTAAAGAGCCACTGAAATTTGTGCCTTTATCTTCTATGGCGATTTTATAGTTTGGATTGATAAGATTGATTTGAAAAAGTCCAGATTCGCTTCGAGTATCATAATTAAAAGTCGCTCTTAGATAATCATCTATATCATCAAGTCCATTGTTATTTGCATTATCATCGGTGTTTGAATTGATTTGATTGACAATATCTTGCATAGTTGTATTAACATCTATGGTAATAGTTTTAGTATTGACTTTATTGCCCTTATCATCATACAACACCAAATCAAAAGTGCCTATTTGTATGTTTTTATCATAACTTATTAAACTTGTATTATTATCAAGATGAGGCAGGGTATCTGAGCTTAGAGAACTTTTTGCTGATGAAGCGTAGATATTATTTGTTTGTGTAATGAGTGTTTTTGTGAAAGTATTCATCATATCTTTATATTCTTGAATCATACCACCATCATAACGTTGCTCATCTTTGATATAAGTTCTTCCTCGAAGCTCAAGCTGTGCGCCTAGCTTACCGCCTGAAATTCTTGTCGTAAGATCAGTAATCCTTTCATCAGTTGTTTCATAGACGATTTTATGACTTCCGCTAACTTCATCTGTGATGATTTTCAATGGAACGAAATTTGAGCCATTTACGATCACATGTCCGTGCAAGGTAAGATTATAGTATTTGCCCCCATCTGTCATGGTTGATTCAAGCTGGCTGCTTTGTCCCATAATCGTCTTCGTTGCCACACCATCAACAAGTTTTGAAAGTGTAAGTTCAAGTTCATCTCGCTTGTCTCTAAGTTCGTTTGCGTGATCTGTATCAAGCACTTCTTGTTTGGCGATTTGCTTGTTGATATTAGCGATTTCTTCGCCTATAGAATTAATCTCATCAACCGTAAGTTTAATCTCATCATTTATGGTTTGCTCGATCTTAAGCATATCTTTATAAGTGCTATTTAAATGCTCTGTAAAACTTTGAGCAACTTTGACTAAATTTTCTTTAACCGCACCATCATTTGGAGCTGAAGAAAGATCATTCCATGCTTGATTATATGCTTCTAAATCCGCTAAAATACCATTTGTTTGTATATCCGGAAAGCGCTTGGCTATCTCTTCAAGCTTCGTTTTCATATAGTTTGTAAATTCAAGCTGTGTGCTTGCATCTTTTAGCTTGCTATAAGAGTATTCATCGTGGAGTCTAACTATGGTTTCGACATTTGTCCCCATACCGATTTCTAAGCCACCTTGCACATTATAATGCCCAGCAGTCGTTTGTATCACTCTTTGACGCGTATAAAAAGTGCTGTTGGTATTTGAGATGTTGTTTCCTGCAGTAGCGATTTGAATTTCTGAGGCTTTTAATCCTGTAACACCCTTATTTAAAGTAGCAAATATACTCATGATTTATCCTTTATACATTGAGCTTAAAAAGAGAAGCTACATCTGTCTTTGAATTTGTATAAGCATTATTCGTTCCACTTCCTTGATCAAACATATTGTTTAAAAGTCCATCAAAGAAATTTTTTACAACGATTACAAGTTTGGCGTATTCTTTATTGATAGTATGGAGGCTTTCAAGCTTGTTTTTAAAATTTCCAAGTTCAGCTTTATCCTCCTCATCAAGCAATTCAGCAAGGTTTTTCTTCCCATTATCACTTAAAGAAATAAGAGTATCATCAAGCTGTTTTTTCACAGCCTTAAATTCAGCTATAAGTCGGTTTTTGTTTTCAACACTTTCAGGAACACTTTTGTGTTTTCCTTCTTTGATATTGGCTATATCAAGTTGCGTTTGAGAGATAAGCTCGTCTAAAAGCTCGTTGCTTTTACGAAGATAATCCTTGATCATTTTTTCCCTTTCTTAGAGCCCAAACTCAAAAAAAGGGAAATGATCTTGTTAAAGTAGCGAATCGCTGATAGCTTGAGCGGTTGCGTTCATATCAAGCTTATATTCGCCTTTTTTGATCTGATCGGCTAGTTTTGATAGCCTTTCATTTTCCGTTTTTTGAGTCTCATTTGTTTTTGACTCTTTATTTAGTTGCGAAACATTTGTCGCCGTGCTTCCTACGAAGCTTTGTGTAAGCGCATTTATCATCCTAGACTCCCTTAAGTATTCTTTTCTACAAGCTAGATCGACTAAATGCGAAAAAACTTAAGCCCTTTCTTTCAAAAAATTAAACAATAATTGCGAAAAGCCCATTCCACCACTTAAAGCCTTACTCATGGTATCATTATACATAGAAGTATAGATATCATCACTTGCATCTTTTTCAAAAATCGAAGCCTTATTTTTCATCGAAATATCAAGCACGGTTTTAATCAAAAAGGCTTCAAACGCGTCAGTTTGCTCCTTTAAAGCCTTATCAAACTCAACATCTTCTTGTGTTTGGCTTTGTGTTTTGCTCGACTCAACCTCATTTTTAAAAGCCTTGCTCGCGTTAGCACTATATAAATTTGGCGTATGAGCATTAAAACTTGCCATAAAATTATCCACCTTCATCAAATCACCTCCAAATCAGCGTTAATAGCCCCTGCTCTTTTGAGGTTTTGCATGATAGAAATAATATCATTTGGGCTTGCACCGAGTTTATTAAGCATTCTTGCTACATTTGCTACGGTTGTTTTATTTGCGTTGATCCTTAGGGTATTTGATGTAGGATCGATGATACCGCCATCTTTCATATCAAGTTCGTTTGCTGCTAGTGGTGCTTGAGTGTTTGGTTCTATTTTGATGGTGATTTCTTTATGCGTGATTAAGATAGGCTCAACCTCGACATTTACTCCAGAGATGATAGTTCCACTTCGCTCATCAATAACGACTTTATTTTCTGGCACAAAGTCTATGTCTTGTTCTAAAACCCTTGCCATAAATTCAACCGATGAAACTTCATCTGGTTTTGTAAGGCGAATGGTGCGTGAATCAAGTGCTTGAGCGATCTCGCTATCAAAAGCGAAATTTAATGCCTTTTCTATATCATTTGCTGTTTTAAAGCTTGCTGTTTTAAGGCTTAGAGTAAGATTATCATTTTGACTGAAATTTTGAGGAATTTCTCGCTCAACACTTGCTCCAGCTAAAACAGAAGCGCTTGTAGAGTGATTGCCGCCGCGTCCGCCAGCTCCTCCTGTAATGCCTCCTGTTGAAACAACGCCTTGAGCGATAGCATAAATTTCACCATCTATCCCCCTTAATGCTGTAAGCAAAAGTGTGCCACCTTGCAAAGACTTTGCATCGCCCATAGAAGAAACGGTTATATCAAGTTTATCCCCACTTTTTGCAAAAGCCGGTAATTTTGCTGTAACCATAACAGCTGCGGTGTTTTTAGACTTTATGTCGTCTGGATTGACTTTTATATTCATACCTTGAAGTAAATTTGATATGGATTGAATGGTAAATTGTGAGTTTGTGCCATCTCCGCTGCCATTTAACCCCACTACAAGCCCATATCCTATAAGCTGATTATCACGCACCCCAACGGTGTTTGCCACATCCTTAACCTGCACCGCAAAGCTTGCGATACAAAGTGCAAGTATCATCAACGCTGCTTTCATTTGTCTTTCCTTGTCTTTAAATTTAAAAGCTTAAAAGCAATTTTCGTTCCAATTTTAAAAGTATTAAAGAAATTGTGTGCGTTGTTGTATCTTTTTAAAATTTAAAATATAGTTTTTGTTTTATGTGTTATGGCTGAATTTTAAGAGTTGTATTTTTTCAAGAGGCAGAATTTGCCTCTTGTTTTTGTTTATTCGCAAGTTTTTGGATCGATTTTTGATGCTGAAAATTCATTATCTTGCAATGAAAGTTTATTATTATAATCCATAACTTTAAAAGAATCTTTTGTTTCACCCTCTTTTCCGCCAATAACATAATGATTTATGTAAAAAATAGGGATATAAATTCTATCATACTTGCCAGACTTTAAGAAATTTTCATATTCTTCTACACTATCAGCAAATACTATGTTATATACATAGCCAGAAATACTCTCATATTTACAAATTTTAGCATTTGTTGGGATATTGTATTTTGCTTTTATTTCTTCATAGCTTAAGGTTTTGTTTTTTTGAGCTTTATCCATTTCTTTAGTTACATACAATGTAAGAATGTCTTCTTGAATTTCATTTTTTGGTTTAAAATTTCCAGAGTCTGAATCAGAAGAGCAAGCTGTAAGCACAGCACCTAAGATGAGGGTTGAAGTTAAAAGTTTTAAACTTTTCATAGAAATCCTTTGTAAAAAAATGATTTCAAATTTATCAAAAAAAAAAAAACAAAAAGTCAATGCAAATTTGCTTTTCTTGAAAATATTTTTCAAATTTACAAAAAGATAAGCTTTTAAAGTATGTAAAATCTGGCTCGCCAAATTTATAAATTTACAAGCCAGAGAAACAAATTCTAGCTATACATTAAAGCGAAAATGCATAACATCGCCATCTTGAACCACATAGTCCTTGCCTTCAAGGCGAAGTTTGCCAGCTTCTTTTGCTTTGGCTTCTCCCCCACAAGCGATAAAGTCCTCATAACTTATCACTTCAGCCTTGATAAAACCTTTTTCAAAGTCATTGTGTATAACGCTTGCTGCTCTTGGGGCTTTATCGCCTTTATAAATAGTCCAGCTTCTTACTTCTATCTCACCAGCGGTAAAATAATTAATAAGCCCTAGTTTATGAAAAGCGATTTTAATGATACTATTTAAGCCACTTTCTTTTGCGCCTAAAGATGCTAAAAGCTCGTTTGCTTCTTCTTCACTTAGTCCAACAAGCTCTTCTTCTATCTTTGCACACAACATGATCACTTCATGATGATGCGTTTTGGCGTATTCTTTCACAGCCTTTACATAAGCATTTTCCTTGCTTAAACTCGCCTCATCAACATTTGCCCCATAAATCACTTCTTTGGCTGAAAGCAAGCGAAGTTCTTTGTTAAGGCTTTTAAAAACTTCATTTTCTTTGTCTTCAAAACTGCTTGCACTTAAGCCTTTATTGAGGTGCTCTAACAAAGCATTAGCAAGCTCTAGGCTTTCTTTTGCACCCTTAGCATTTGCCCTTGCTTCTTTGTTTAGCCTTTCTATTTTTTTGCTAAGTTGTTCAATATCAGCTAAGATAAGCTCGGTTTGAATGATTTCTATATCTCTTATAGGATCAACCTCGCCTTCAACATGAGTGATATTTCCATCATCAAAGCAACGCACAAGGTGCAAGATCACCTCGGTTTCTCTTATATTTGAGAGGAATTTATTACCCAAGCCCTCGCCCTTGCTCGCTCCTTTTACAAGTCCTGCAATATCTACAAATTCTATCACAGAATGCAAGATTTTTTGAGGATTTACTATCTTAGCAAGCTCTTTTAGCCTAGTATCTGGCACATTAACAAGGGCTTTATTTGGCTCTATGGTGCAAAAAGGATAATTTGCACTTTGAGCATTTTGGGATCTGGTTAAGGCATTAAAAGTCGTGGATTTACCAACATTTGGTAAGCCTACTATACCTACTGAAAGGTTCATTTTTTTAAGCCCTTTTTCTCTTTTTCATCTTTTCTTGCAAGTTCTAAAAGATACGCTATACACATTCTTACCCCAGCTGCTGTTGCTCCAAAGTTTTGATAGCCCCAAGTTTTTTCCACATAAGCAGGTCCTGCTATATCAAGATGAAGCCATTTATCTTTATACTCTTTGCGGACAAATTTATCAAGGAATAGCCCAGCTGTTAAGGCTCCGCCGTATCTGCTTGTGCCTGTGTTACTTACATCAGCTATATTTGATTTGATAAGTTCTCTTAGATGAGGATTAAAATGCAAAACGCAAGCATATTCTCCGCTTTTTTTGCTCGCTTGATAAAAGTCATTTTGCAAGTCCTCGTTATTGCCCATAATGCCACTTGTATATTCTCCAAGTCCTACTACGCAAGCTCCTGTTAAGGTTGCCATATCGATGAGTAAATTTGGCTTTAAATCCTGAGCATAAGAAAGACAATCAGCCAAAACCAAACGCCCCTCAGCGTCTGTATTTCTTACCTCTATACTCACACCTTCTCTTGAGATGAGTACATCATCTGGCTTAAAGGCATTGCCTCCTATCATATTTTCAGTTGCTCCTAAAATCGCATGAATTTCAAAAGGCAGTTCAAGTTCAGCTGCAGCTTTGATGATACCCATAGCTGCAGCTGCTCCGCTTTTATCTGCTTTCATAGTCAGCATATAATCAGCCGGCTTTAAGCTCAAACCTCCGCTATCATAAGTAAGTCCTTTGCCTACAAATACTACCTTTTGCTTAGCATTTTTAGCTTTATAGCTTAGATGAATGAGGCGAGGTGGGTGGATAGAGGCTTTATTTACCGCTAAAAAGGCATTCATTTTTTCTTTGGCAAGGAAGTTTTCATCATACACCTTGCAAGTGATATTTTTATGTTCTTTTGCTAGTTTTTGAGCGTCTTCAGCCATTTTTAGCGGAGTGTAAAGCTCTGGGATTTCATTGACTATATCTTTGGTAAAATGACTTGCCTTGCTTAAAATTCTGCCAGCTTCTAAGCCCTCTTTTGCATCTTTTGCTTCATAAGTTTTGCCATTAAGTTCATCTTTTGAGATGATGAGGGTTTCAAGTTTAGTAGGCTTTTTTTCACTTTTGTATTTATCAAAATCATAGCTTGCAAACTCAATGCCCTCAACTATACTCGCAAAGCTTCTAAAAGTGCATTTTCCAACTACACAAGGGCTTTTTATGCTTTTAATATTAAGCATTTTTAAGGCTTTATACGCATTTGCAAAAGCTAAGCGAATGTCTTCATACTCAAGACTTTTAAGCTCTACAAAAAGCTTTTTGTTATTTATATCAAGGCAAAGTCCCTCGCCTTTATACTCTTGCAAGTCAAACAAAGCCTTGCTTTCTTTAAAAGGCTTGAGATTTTTCTCTTGCACAAAAACAAGTTCAAAATCAGCTTTTATAGCCTCAAGTTTTTTTTCACTCAGTTCAAATTTCATTTTCTGTTCCTTTTTCTTAATATCGCTTTTTCCATTTGTTTAAAACCAAAAATCATCAAAGATAAAAAGCTGATGATAAGTATAGCTGCATAATACCAATGCTCTTCAGCCCACTTAACGAATTTCCAAATTTCTTCTCCAAAAAACCAAGCCAAAAGTATGGTGATAGCCGCCCAAACCCAAGCTGAGATGAGATTGATAAAGGCAAATTTTTTCCCACTATAACGAGTGATACCTATACTCATAGGAATAACCGTCCTAAAGCCATACATATATCTTTGTATGAAGATGATAGGCCAGCCAAATCTTTGTAAGAGTAAATGCGCTACTGCAAATTTTCGCCTTTGGGAGCGAAGCTTTTTTTGAATGTATTTTTTGTTATATCTGCCTATATAAAAATAAATTTGATCGCCCACAAAGCCACCAAGCCCAGCTACAAAGATAACCATAGCTAAATTTACATGCCCTTCATGAGCAAAAATTCCAGCCAAAATCAAAGCAAGTTCGCCTTCTAAAATACACCATAAAAAAATGATAATATAGGCTAAATGCTGGTAGTTATACAGCAACTCTTTTAAATACTCTTCCATGCTTAAAACTCCAAAACACTATACACTGAAGTAAAATCCTCAAGCTTTTTTGCTCCACCAAGTGAAACAAGGTTGATTAAAAAACAAGCCTCGACACATTGAGCCTTAGCCTTTTTTATCAGCTCATAAGAAGCAAGAGCTGTGCCTCCTGTAGCTATAAGATCATCAACCAAAAGCACTCTAGCATCTTTTACCTCGCCAAAAGCATCTTGATGAATTTCTATGCTGTCATGTCCGTATTCAAGAGCGTATTCGCAGCTAAAGGTTTTGTAAGGAAGTTTGCCCGGTTTTCTAAGAGGCACAAAGGGTAAATTAAGCTTTGCGCAAAGTAAAGCCGCGAAGATAAAGCCCCTGCTTTCAGTGCCGGCGATAAAATCAAGCTCCTTGTCTTTATAACGAGCTTCTAAATGATCGAGCAAGAAAAACAAAGCGTCTTTGTTGTTAAGCAAGGTGGTAATATCTCTAAAAAGTATGCCTTTTTTAGGATAATCCGCAATGGTTCTGATCTTTGAAGCAAGAAATTCTTGCTCTTGTTGGGTAAGTTTTGTCATAATAATGCCTCTATTTTTGCTTCAAGCTCTTTAATCCTTTGCCTGAGCTTGTCATTTTCTAATCTATACTGGGAATTCCTCGTTCGAAGCGAGGTTAAATCGCTTTTGATTTTATTGAGCTCTTCGGTTAAAATGTCTATATTTCCTAAGCTTCTTTGAAGCTGAATTTGAAGCTTGCGAATGACGATTTCAGTGTCATCAAGGTTGTTTTTGATAAAATCTTTTGAAATTTTTTCTTTGCTTAGCAAGGTTTTGTAATACAAAAGCATAACAGTAAGATATAAACACAAACAAATCAATAAGGTTAAAACAAGCCAATCTAACAACATTTTTTTTCCTCGATTTTCTGCACTCTTTGAGTATGTCTGCCACCTTCAAATTCAGTATTTAGAAATTCTTTTATGATCTCTTTTGCACGATCAACGCTCACAAAACGCGCCCCAAGTGCGAGAACATTTGCATTGTTATGCTCTCTAGCAAGCCTAGCAGCTGTTAAGTCATTACACAAAGCGCAACGGATATATTTGTGTTTGTTTGCGGCTATACTCATACCAATACCTGAACCACAAATAAGTATGCCAAAGCTGTTTTCATCGATCTTTGAAGCAAGTAAATGTGCATAATCTGGATAATCACAGCTCGTTTCATCGTATGTTCCAAGATCATCAAAATCAAATTTTTGTTCCTCAAAGAAAGCACAAAGAGCTTTTTTTAGCTCAAAACCCGCATGATCGCTTGCGATATAAAGGTGTTTTTTTAGCATTTTTTTCCTAGAAAATAAACCCCCACAAAAGACAAAAACAGCTCTTGTGAATTTTAAAAGTATGATTATAACACAATAAAGTTATGAAAACAACCATTTTTTGTGTGTAATTTTACTGATTTGAGTTTCTTGTGCCTTGATTTTGTTCGCTTTCATCAGCACAAAGTTTATTTAAACCACGAAGCAAGTTTGTCAAAAAAGCCTTTTTGTTCTTGATGCAGTCCGTCTTCACTTACGCCAAAACTTTTGTTAAGCTCCTCAAGCAAAGTTCTTTGCTCTTCACTCAACTTGCTTGGAAACTGCACGGCAATTTGCACGATCTGCCTGCCTATTTTATTGCTGTGTATATCTTTTACGCCCTCATTTTCAAGCACAAAATGATCCTTGTCCTTTGCTCCAACAGGAAGTTCTAAAAAAGCAGAGCCCCTTATAGTAGGGATTTTGATCTTTTGTCCTAAAGCAGCTTGAGTGAAAAATACCGGAAATTCGATATAAATATCAAGATTATCTCTGATAAAATTAGCATCTTCTTCAACCAAAACAACGATATGCAAATCCCCTCTAGTGCCATTTTTAAGGATATTTCCCTTGCCTTGCACCCGCAAAATCATACCATTATCAATACCCTCTGGAATTTCAAGCTCGGTTTTTTCCTCAAGTTCGTTAAAGCCAGCACCTTTACAATCTGGGCATTTTTCTTTGATGATCTGCCCCATGCCATTACACGCTGAACAAGTTTGCACAAAAGTCATAAAACCTCGCGTAGAACCAACTTGCCCTTTACCATTGCATGTTGGGCAAGTTTGCAAAGCTCCGTCTTTTGAACCGCTCCCATCACAAGTTTTACAAAAACTTTTATAATGAAAATGAAGCGTTTTTTTACAACCAAATACCGCTTCTTTAAAGCTGATTTGAATTTGAGTTTTGGCGTTTTGGCTGTATTTGTTTTCTGGATTTGCTTTTTGTTTTGAACCTCTGCTAAAGCCACCTCCAAAAAAGCTTGAGAAAATATCGCCCAAATCAAAATCCTCAAAACCAAAACCACCTCCAGAGCTACCTTTCACGCCTTCTTTTCCATAGCGATCATACAAAGCCCTTTTCTTCTCATCGCTTAAAATTTCATAAGCTTCATTGATAAGTTTGAATTTCTGTTCTGAGTCGCTATCGCCTTGATTTCTATCTGGGTGGTATTTTAATGCAAGTTTTCTATAGGCTTTTTTTATCGTTTCTTTGTCAGCATCACGCGAAATTTCAAGAAGTTCATAATAACTTATTTCCACTTATTTTTCCTTTATTTTGTTTCGTTATAAATTTTAAAAAAAGTATTTTACCAAATTTTTTATAATTATTATTTAATCTTTGTTATAATAGCTGCATCAAAAATTTATTTTTCATTACAAAAGCATGGAGGAAGAGGAATGATTAGTGTCTTGATGATAGAAGATGATCCAGATTTTGCTACCTTGCTTTCTGAATACCTTGCGCAATTTAACATCAAAGTTACCAACTATGAAGACCCATATCTTGGGCTTAGCTCGAGCATTAAAAATTACGATTGCTTGATCTTAGATCTTACCCTGCCTGGTATTGATGGACTTGAGGTGTGCCGCGAGATCAGACAAAAAAGCGATATTCCCATCATCATCTCTTCAGCTCGTGGAGATATCAGCGATAAAGTCGTTGGCTTGCAAATCGGGGCTGATGATTATCTGCCAAAGCCTTATGATCCAAAAGAAATGTATGCAAGGATTATGAGTCTTATTCGTCGCTCTAAAAAACAAAGCGATCATGGCAATCAAACTATAAATTCAAGCTTTAGAGTTGATGAAAGAAAACATGAAATTTCATATAATGGCAATGTTTTAACCCTTACTCCAGCTGAGTATGAAATCCTTGATTATCTTATCCGCCAGCATGGTTTTTCAGTTTCAAGAGAACAGCTCGTGCAACACTGCAAAAGCCTCAAAGACAAAGACTCAAAAAGTCTTGATGTCATCATCGGACGTTTAAGAACAAAGATTAATGATAGCTCAAAGACACCAAAGCATATTTTTTCGGTAAGGGGCATAGGGTATAAACTCATAGGATGAGATCGTATTCTATTCGCACTAAAGTTAGTGTTTTATTTATCGTTGTTTTTTTGCTCGTTTGTGCTTTATTTGCCCTTTCTATCATTCTTGAGATGGATATACACCATGAAAATCAAAGCCTAAGACAACAAAATGTTATCAAATCGCTCACAAGCAATTACAACGCAAACTCAAATATAGATTTGCTAAACTACCTGCTAAGCAATAGTTTTAGTATCGTTAAAGGCGAAAGACTCTCAAATAAGATCAAAAGTAAAGGCAGTGAAATTTTTAAAGTTGCTACAAATTTTGGGGTTTTTACTTCCATTTCTTACAACAATCAGCTTTTTTTACAGGTGCAAAATGAAGATCACGATTTAATCCTAGAATCAAACAAAGAAAATACCTCTTTTAAATTTATCTTTTTGGGCTTTTTGCTTTCTTTGGCTTTAACGACTTTTTTATATATTTCTATCATTAACTCTTTAAAACCCCTTACAAAACTTCGCCTTGAAGTTGCCCAAACGGCAAGTGGTAAGAGCTTTTCGCCTCAAGGTTATCAAAACAATGAGATAGGCAAAATCGCTACTGAGTTTTACAACACTATGAATAAAAATCACCAACTCATAGAGTCAAGACAGCTTTTCTTACGCACTATAATGCACGAGATAAAAACACCCATAGGCAAGGGAAGAATTATCGCTGAAATGATAGAAGAAAACAAGCAAAAAGGACGTTTAATAGCGATTTTTGAACGCTTAAATTCACTCATTAATGAATTTGCAAAAGTAGAAAGCCTGCTTTCAAAAAATTATAATTTACAATTTAAAAACTACCATTTTTCAGAGCTTTTAAAAGAAGCAAAAATTTTTCTTATGCGAGATGACTTTGAACAAAGAGTGCAAGTAAAGCTTTTTGAAGACGCTATTTTTAAAGCCGATATTGAAATTTTTCCTTTGGTGATTAAAAACCTTATTGATAATGCGATGAAGCATTCAGATGATGAAAGTTGTATAGTAGAATGCTATAAAGATCATTTCGTGATTAAAAACAAAGCAGCCCCTTTAAAACAAAGTATTCAAGAATACTTCAAAGCCTTTACAAGAGATAAGGATAACAAAAGCGAGGGTATGGGGCTTGGGCTGTATATCATCGAAAGAATTTGTATGATGCATAATTTTAGTCTTGGTTACGCATACATAAATGGCTTTCATCAATTTCAAATCAATCAGGAAAAAAATAGTGCCACACAACAGCAGTGAAAAATTCAACGAACTCGTGCAAAGTTTTGCAAACCTCCCAAGTATAGGCAAAAAAACAGCCCTAAGACTTGCTTATACGCTCCTTGAAAATCACACTCTTGCTCTAAAACTTGCCCACAATATAGAAAATGCAGTCCGCTTTATCAAACCCTGCCAAAAATGTGGCAACCTCAGTGAAAATGAGCTTTGCGAAATTTGCAGTGATGAAAACCGCGATAAAAACTTACTTTGTGTGGTGCAAAGTGCTAAAGATATACTTATACTTGAAGAAAGCGGAAGTTTTGATGGGCTTTATTTTATCTTTGATGAGATCAGTGATGAACTTGTGCTAAAGCTTAGAAATTTCATCAGTGAAAATGCTTGCAAAGAACTGATTTTTGCTCTCACACACACTATAAATTCAGACGCTTTGATCTTTTTTATCGAGGAAAAACTCAAAGACTTTCATCTTCATTTCTCAAAAATTGCCCAAGGCATACCAAGCGGCGTGAGCCTTGAAAATGTGGATTTTATCTCTTTGCATAAGGCTATGGCATTTCGAACTAAGATCAAAGAGTGATAAGCAAAAATTAAGCAAAGGCAAGTTTTACTATTTTTAAAAACAAACCCAAAAAAGCCAAATAATCTACAAAAATTTATAAAAACCCAACTTCATTTTTAATCTAAAAATTTCCATCATCACTTAAAATTTCCTCCTCAAATTCAAGTTTTTCTTAAAAAAACATTAAATTTAAGCATTTTTTCAGGGGGGGGGGGGGTAGTATTTTATGGATATTTTAATTTTTCTTTAAGGAGACACTATGAAGTTAAAAAAGGTGCAGAGTAAGAAACTTTGTTTAAGTATAGCAGCTTTGGCTGTTTTAGGAAGTTCAAATTTAGGTGCGGTAAGTATAAACAATGCTAGTGATTTTAGTTCAAATTTTACACAAACACAAACAGGAACAGGTGAATACAGCTACACTGGCACTGATACAACTATAGACTTTGCGTCTGATAGTAGTTTTGAAGGTGCAAATAAAATCATTGTTCCAGCTGATAAAAAAGTTACGAGTATAAATTTAGGAAATACGACTCCTCCAACTGATGATTACGCAAATTTTTGTTTAGGGTGTGAAAATGTTGAGGATTATGATTTAAGCGCAACTACTATTAACATAAAACAATACGCAGAACTTCAAGTCAAGAGAAACTCAAATTTAAGAGGCGATGTTGTGATTAATAGTGGCTCTACTTTAAATCCAACTGATGATTGGCGAAAAAATGGCTCGATTTTTATGGTAAATGGTTATGATGGAGGAGCTGGAAGGTTAAATATAACAGGCAAGCTAACTATAAATAATGCTGGAATTTGGTATGCTGATAGAGAACTTCAAGGTGGTTTGATAAAGGTAAATGGTGATGTAAATATTAAAAATTCATTTTTTGACTTAAGCTATCAGGATGTAAATAACTTCACAGCAAACAACTATGAACTTATACGAACTGATACTAAATTCAATAACGATATAACAACAAGCAACCAAGTAAGAGGTATTCTTTTAGCTTTTCCTAGCTTGGCTACTGGACAAGTTGATCCAGACTTAGAATATGAAGCTGTAGGGGAAATAAATTTAAATAGCTCAGGTTTTACACAATATACCCTTTCTTTATCAAATGATGGCAAATCCTTACTTGCTAATGGTGGAGCAACTGATAAGGTTAAAGACTTAAATGCCTTGTTTGGGCTTAAAAAAGAAATGTATCAAAGTATCATTGACAAACTAGATAAGCTTAACAACAACACAAGCGACACAGCACTAAAAAGCAAAATTACCCAAGCCAAACAACAAGCAGAAGAATTAAAAAATAAAGTCGATACAACTCAAAATCCAAACAATGCAAATTCAAGTTCTGTTTTAATTGAAACAATGGCAAACATCTCTCAAGATGAAAGAGCCTTAGCAAACACGCTCTTTGATAGTCTAGGCAGTTCAGCTTTAAGCAATGATATCGTTTCTAAAGTCATCTTAGCAAGTATAGCTGATAATGGAGCGACTTTAAAACGAGTTGTTAATGATCTCAACTCAAACGCCACCTCCCAAGCCAATGCAAATTCAGCCTCATCATCAGTAAGCTCTACAATGAATCTAAGCAATGATATGGCTATAGGTTCAAGACTAGCAAGTCTTAATAATCCTTTTGCAAATTTAGCCTATGCTAAAAAACTAAGTAAGGCTTATTTTGCTAGTGGAAGTAGCGATGTAAGACTTGATTATGGTTTAAATGACTTGACTCAAAGTCGTTGGGCAAATGTATTTGGTGGGGTAAATATCATAGATTCTAAAAGTGGTGGAGTGTATGGTTTATCTTTAGGGGTAGATAAAAAGATCAAAGATAATGCCATACTTGGTTTTTATGCAAGTTTTGCAAAAGCGACTTTAAAAGATAAAAGCTTAGAACAAAAATCAAGCAATTTTCAAGTAGGAACCTACTCATCAATAGCTTTTAGTAATGATCTTGAACTTGGTTTAAAAGCTTATCTTGGTGTTGCACCAACAGAGCAAGAAAGCTTTTATAGCCTAGCAGGAATTTCAAACTCAACGAGTGAGTATGCTCGTTTAAGTGCAGGGATAAATGCTAATCTTGGTAAAAACTTTGCTTTAAGTGAAGATACACTTTTTATCAAACCTTTTGTAGGCACAAATTATTATCTTACTCATACTCCAGAATATACCGAACAAGGTGGTTTAGCTAAAAATGTAAAAAGTGCAAACAATAACTCTATAAGCCTTGAACTTGGTGCTGAATTTAGAAAGTATTTTAATGAATTTGCTTATTTTTATACTACACCAAAGATAGAACAATTTGTATATAATCAAAGTGATGATTTTAGTGCTAGCTTTATAGGTTCAAATACAGGCTTTAACATACAAAGTGATGATAAGCTTAAAACTTATGCTCAGCTTATCTTAGGCGCTAGTATGAATTTCACTGATAATTTTGCTGCTACAGCTTCTTTTGCTGGAAAACAAATTGTAGCTGGTAAGGTTGATAAAAAGAATGAAACTTATATGAGTGGGAATTTAGAACTTAGATATAGGTTTTAAAGATTAAGGTAAGGCTTGTCCTTACCTTGTTTAAGCTTTGTGTTTTAAGCTTTATTTGACTTAACTTTTACTCTTTCACGCAAGCCTTGTTTGATCGTTTATGATGATGGGGCTTGATTTTATGAATTTAAAAACTCCAAAGCCATCATCGCCTCACCTTGCATAAGCACCTTTAAATTTTCATTTTCCCAAGCAAAATTTGGGCTGTGGTGCAATACAGGTTTGTTTTTATCCTTAGCTATGCCTACAAAAACATAAGCCCCTTTTCTAGCACGCGTTAAAAAAGCAAAGTCCTCAGCTCCCATATCAGCTTCAGCCTTTGTGATGATATTTTTTTCGCCTAAGACTTGCAAGAAAGCTTTTTGAGCGATTTTTGCACCAAATTCATCATTAATCAAAGGCGGATATTCTCTGTGATAATCAAGCTCATACTCTCCGCCAAATTCTAAAGCCACAGCCTTAGCCACATCTTCAATACCCTTTTGCAAGATCGCTTGGCTTTCATCATCTAAAAAACGCACCGTGCCTTTTAAAAAGGCTTCTTGAGCGATGATATTATAAGAACTTCCAGCTTGCACGCTTCCAATGCTAATCACTCCAGCGCTTACCGGCTTTAAACGTCTTGAAACAATGCTTTGAATATTAGTAACAAAACGAGCCGCCATTAAAACCGCGTCTATAGTTGTATGCGGATGAGCTCCATGCCCGCCTCTGCCTATAAATTTAAGATCAAAGCTATCTACCCCAGCCATCATCGCCCCAGTGATGATTTGGGCTGTGTTTTCTTGCATTAAACCCCACAAATGACAACCAAACACAGCATCAACATATGGATTTTCAAGCACGCCCTCTTCTATCATAGGCTTTGCACCACCATAATTTTCCTCAGCTGGCTGAAACATAAATTTCACACAACCGCTAAATTCATCTTTAAGCTCATTTAAGATAAGTGCTGTGCCTAAAAGTCCAGCAGTATGCCCGTCATGTCCGCAAGCGTGCATCTTACCAGCTATCTTTGAAGCAAAGCTTACCCCACTTTCTTCATGCACTGGCAAAGCGTCCATATCACCTCTTAAAAGCACGCATTTTGGTTTTTCATCACTTTTTTTTGTGCCATAAATTTCAGCCAAAACTCCGGTTTTTGCTATGCCTTTTTTATATGATATGCCCGCATTTTCAAGCACTTCACAGACTTTTTGCGAGGTTTGAAACTCCTCAAAGCTAAGCTCTGGGAATTGATGAAAATGTTCTCTTAAATTTGCGATTTGTGGGTAGTATTTTTCGCTGAGTTTTTGCACTTTTAAAAACATATATTTTCCTTATTTTTGATCAAGTTTTTCAAATTTTTCATCGCTTCTGTTGAGATTAGCTTCCATTTTGCGAATTTCATCTTCTCCGCTTCGCACTAAGTCTTGATCTACAGGCTTTATATCCTTGCTTTTGCCGGTATAATCAACTTTATTGAGTATGGTTCTAAAGACATTTAATCTTGCTTTTTTCTTATTGTCTGAACCTATGATAGTCCAAGGGCTTTTTGGTGTGTTTGAAGCAAGAAGCATTGAGTATTTTGCGACGGTGTATTTATCCCAAAGTTGCTGGGATTTTTCATCTACTGAAGAGAGTTTATACTGCTTTAAAGGGTCTTTTCTGCGACTATCAAAACGTTTTTTTTGCTCTTCTTTAGACACTGAAAAATAAAATTTAAACAAAATAATACCACTATTAACAAGCATTTCCTCAAACAAAGGCACTTCTCTTAAAAAATGCTTATGCTCAGCTGGGGTGCAAAAACCCATTACCGGCTCAACTCCAGCTCTATTATACCAGCTTCTATCAAAAATCACGATCTCTCCAGCTGCTGGCAAATGTGAAACATAACGTTGAAAATACCACTGCGTCCTTTCTACATCACTTGGCTTTTCAAGAGCAACGACTCTACAACCTCTTGGATTTAAATGCTCTGTAAGACGCTTGATCGAGCCTCCCTTACCTGCTGCGTCGCGTCCTTCTGTGAGGATTAAAACCTTTAAGCCTTTATCTTTAACGAAATTTTGAAATTTCAAAAGCTCAATTTGCAAGGCTTTAAGCTCCTTTTCGTATTTAAGGGTGCTTTTTTTAACCTTTATACTTACATACTCATCTTTTGTATCATCTTGAACTTTTTGATCTTTTGGCATATCAAGTTTTTTTGGGGATTTTAACTCATCTTTTTGTGCCAAGTGTTTAGCATTTTTTGACTGGGGTTTTGGTGATGTCATAGGCAAATCTCCTTGAAAAATATTCTTTTAAATTTACCATAACAAACTATAATTAAAAATAAAACAAGATATAAATGAGAACTTAATGCGTATTTTTCTGATATTTTTCCTTTTTTTAAATCTAAGCTGGGCTGAATTTTTACAACCAAATGAAGCATTTAAACTCCGTTCTTATGCTGATGAAGTAGGGGTTTATTTTGATTTTGATATCGCTGATACGATTTATTTGTATCAAAAAGAACTGAAAATCAAACTTGATGATAAAGACATCACTGCTTTGCTTAACCTGCCTGCAAGTATTGAAAAAAACAACGAACAAAGATATTATGCGAATGTAGAGCTTTTTATCCCACAAATTTTACTCAAAAAAGAGCTTGCTAACAAAAACGAGGCTTTGCTAGAACTTTCATATCAAGGCTGTGCTGAAGCTGGGTTTTGCTATCGCCCTTTGAAAAAAAGTTTTACACTAAAGCAAGATCAAGGCAGTTATAAGCTTAGCGAACTTGCAGATACAAAAAAGATGAAAAAGCGAAATGAATTCAACAAAGATGGCTTTTTTCTTACCTTGTTAAGCTTTTTTGGATATGGACTTTTACTTTCTCTTACTCCTTGCACCCTGCCGATGATCCCCATACTTTCATCGCTCATACTTGCAAAAAGCACGCAAACACCAAGTAAAAAACGAGCCTTTTGGCTTTCTTTTATCTTTGTGTTTTTTATGTCTTTAGCTTATGCTTTAGCTGGCATTGTTACGGCTTTAGTTGGTGCAAGCGTGCAAGGCTTTTTACAACATCCTTTAGTGCTTAGCTTTTTTGCCTTTATTTTTGTGCTTTTAGCTCTTGCTTGTTTTGGGGTATTTCATCTTCAAATGCCAAGCAAGATACAAAATTTCATCATCAAAAAACAAAGCTCAAAAACAAAAGGTGTGCTTAGCCTTGCAAGTATGGGCTTTTTATCAGCTCTTATCATAGGACCTTGCGTGGCTGCACCTTTGGCTGCTGCTTTGCTTTATATCGCAAAAAGTGCTGATATAGTGCTTGGCGGGGCTTCTCTTTTTGTTTTGAGTTTTGGTATGGGCGTTCCGCTTTTATTTGTAGGGCTTGGACTTGGGTTTTTAAAGGCTGGGGCATGGATGCAAAGGGTAAATATCTTTTTTGGTTTTTTAATGCTTGCTATGGCGATTTGGATCTGCTCTCGCTTTTTAGCTATGCCTTATATACTCATTGCTTTTGGGGTGCTTGGGGTGTTTTTTGTAAGTTTTATGGGAATTTTTGATGGGCTTAATTCAAACTACGCAAAGGCTAAAAAGGCTCTTTTAATACTTGTTTTAGCCTATAGTTTGAGCTTATTTTTAGGAGGATTATTTGGCGGAAAAAGCCTTTTAAATCCTTTTCATCTCAACTCAAATGCCTCAAATTCACAAAATTTAAACTCACTTGAGTTTGAAAATATTAGCACTCTTAAGGAGCTTGAAGCAAAACTACAGCAAAGTAAAAAGCCGATTTTGCTGTATTTTACAGCTTCTTGGTGTGAAAACTGCAAGCTTTTAGATGCTTTTACTTTTTCAGATAAAAAAGTGCAAGAGCTTTTACAAAACTACAGCTTGCTTAAAATCGACATTAGCAAGGGTGATGATGAAGAACTTAAAATAATGAAAAAATTTGAAGTTTTTGCCCCACCTGTTATGTTTATCTTTAAAGATGGTGTAAAAAAAGAGCAAATCATCGGCTTTGTGGGAGCTGATGAGTTTTTAAATTCGCTTTGAAATTTAAACTGAGCCTATCAAAAAGCGTGAAAATAAAAGAAATTGCAAATTTTCTTTTATTTTCAAGCAAAATACTGCTATAATGATATTTTTTCAAAATTTACGCAAGCTTCGTTTTTAAGGATGAATTATGCAAAGACAAACTTGGAGCAACACGCTTACTTATATACTTACCGTTGCTGGAGCGACGATTGGCTTTGGGGCAACTTGGCGTTTTCCTTATCTTGTGGGTGAAAATGGCGGAGCGGCTTTTGTGCTGGTTTTTTGCCTTGCAATGATTTTTATAGGCATTCCTGTGATCTTAGTTGAAAATGTTATAGGACGAAAAGCCCATACGAACAGCGTTGATGCTTTTGGTGGTAAAATCACAAAAGATAAAAGTGTGAGTAAGACTTGGCAGGGCGTTGGGTATATGGGGCTTTTGGGAAGCTTTGGGATCATGGCGTATTATATGGTGCTTGGGGGCTTTGTGCTGGTGTATATTTTCCATCTTTTATTTGGGAATTTTGATCTTTCAAGCCCTATCACCAAAGAATACGCCGCTTCATTTTATGAACAAAATATAGAGTATAATCCGCTTTTTATCGGCATTTTTACGAGCATTTTTGTTTTGATAAATTTTTTCATTTTACGCAAAGGTATTATCGATGGCATAGAAAAATCAGTCAAGCTTCTTATGCCTTTACTTTTCATCTGCTTGCTTGTTGTTATCATTAGAAATTTAAGCTTAGATGGCGCATTTAAGGGCGTTGAGTATTATTTAAAGCCTGACTTTAGTAAAATTTTAGCCTTTGATAAGGCTTCAGCAAAACTTTTCATCGATGTTTTAGGACAAGTATTTTTTGCGCTTTCTCTTGGTTTTGGCGTAATGATCACGCTTTCATCTCATCTTAAAAAAGATGAAAATCTCATCAAAACAGCCACTTACACCGGTATTTTAAACACGCTTATTGCTGTTTTAGCTGGCTTTATGATCTTTCCGGTGCTCTTTAGCGTAGGGCTTAGCCCAGATAAAGGTCCTTCACTTGTGTTTGAAACTCTTCCCATAGCCTTTTCTTATGTAAAATTTGGCACCTTTATATGTGCTTTATTTTTTATCCTGCTTTTAATCGCTGCACTCACGACTTCTTTGCCTATATATCAAGTTATCATTAGTGTTTTAGAGGAAAAATTTAAGTTCAGTAAAAAAACAGCCATTAATCTTACTTTGGGTGGAATTTTCGTGCTTGGAAATATCCCTTGCATACTGACTTATGGACCTTGGCGCGATGTAGTGCTGATAAAGGGCAAAAATATCTTTGATAGCTTTGATTTTGTAAGTGGCAATATCTTATTTGTTTTAACGGCTTTTTTATGTTGTATCTATGTGGGCTGGGTGATGAAAGATGAGGCGATTAAGGAGCTTCAAAGTGGTTCAAGGGCAAAGACTTTTATTAGAATTTGGTATTATTATGTCAAATTCATCGTCCCTTGTATCATCGCTTTGATTTTTTATTTTGGTATAGTAGGCTAAAGATAGGCTTTGATGAGTTTATACTCATCAACGAGTTTTTCTAAGCTAAAACGAGCATTTGCACTTGAGCTTGAAGGCAAAGTATGATAAAACACGCTAGGATAATTTTGCTTGAAATTTGCATAAAAATGACAAAAGCCTTTGTGAGCGATTTTGCCTGTAGTAAAAACTGCTTTTATAGGGGCTTTTTCAAGCACAAAGCTTAAATCGTTTGCTTTGGTATTTATATCTTTTAAATTTATACTCTCATCTTTTGACTTTGTTATATCACAGCTTTTAAAAATATCCCAAAGAGCTATTTTATAAGCTTTTAAAAAAGCTTTTTGACTTTCTTGCTTAGTTAAGCTTTTAGGAGCTAAGTTAAAAAGAAGCTCTAAAATTTGATAAAAGCGATTGTTTTTATTTTGATAGTAAAAGCCTAATTCTCTTGATTTAAGTGAAGGAAAACTGCCAAGTATTAAAATCCTTGAGTTTTCATCAAAAAATGGCTCAAAGGGGTGGTATAAAAGCATTTTATTTTTCTTGCAATTAAAGAGCAAGGCTTAAAGCCTCACTCTTTAAAATCATTCTACTTCAGCATCAATAACATCATCATCTTTTTTCTTTTTGTCATTGCCTGCAGTATCATCTTTTTTATACATACTTTCAGCAAGTTTGTGAGAAACAGCGCTTAGGTTTTTAACCTTTTCTTCTATTTCTTCTTTGCTTGCATTTTCATTTTTAAGCAGTTCTTTAAGCTCATCCAAAGCCTTAGTGATATTTGTTTTATCCTCTTCACTTATCTTTTCGCCAAGTTCGCTTAGAGATTTTTCGACTTGATGCACTAAAGCTTCGGCTTGATTTCTAGCTTCTACAGCTTCTTTGCGTTTTTTATCCTCTTCTTTGTGAAGCTCGGCGTCTTTTACCATTTTTTCGATCTCTTCTTCACTTAAACCACTTGAGCCTGTGATTTTGATCTCTTGAGCCTTGCCTGTAGCCTTGTCTTTTGCTGAAACAGTTAAAATACCATTAGCGTCTATATCAAAGCTTACTTCAATTTGTGGCATACCTCTTGGAGCTGGTGGAATGCCTTCAAGGTTGAAATTTCCTAAGGATTTATTATCGCGGCTAAATTCTCTCTCGCCTTGTAAGACATTGATAGTAACCGCACTTTGATTGTCTTCAGCTGTTGAGAAGGTTTGTTCTTTTTTAGTTGGTATGGTTGTGCCTTTTTCTATGATCTTAGTCATCACTCCACCTAAGGTTTCAATACCCAAAGATAGCGGAGTTACATCAAGTAAAAGCACATCTTTAACATCACCTTTTATCACAGCACCTTGAATAGCTGCACCAATAGCTACAACCTCATCAGGATTTACGCTTTTATTAAGCTCTTTATTAAAGGCTTTTTTCACTTCTTCTTGCACCAAAGGCACACGAGTTGAACCACCTACCATAACGATTTCTTTGACTTCATCTTTGTTTAAGCCAGCATCTTTTACGACTTCGTTAATCTTTGAGATAGTCTCGCCCACAAGGCTTTCTATCATGCTTTCAAATTTAGCACGAGTGATTTTTTTCACAAGGTGTTTTGGACCGCTTGCATCAGCTGTGATGAAAGGTAAATTTACCTCTGTTTCAGTGGCTGAGCTGAGTTCTTTTTTGGCTGTTTCAGCGGCTTCTTTAAGTCTTTGTAAAGCCATAACATCATTTTTTAAGTCTATACCTTGTTCGTTTTTAAACTCACTTGCTAAAAAATCTATAAGCTTATTATCAAAATCATCGCCTCCTAAGAAAGCGTCCCCTCCGGTTGAAAGTACTTCTACGACATTATCACCTGTTTCAAGCACGGTAACATCAAAGGTTCCCCCACCTAGATCATAGACAACTATCTTTTCGCTTTCTTTTTTATCAAGCCCATACGCAAGCGCAGCCGAAGTTGGCTCGTTGATGATTCTTAAGACATTAAGTCCGGCTATGGTTCCAGCTTCTTTTGTCGCCTTTCTTTGAGCGTCGTTAAAATACGCTGGCACGGTGATTACCGCATCAACAACTTGTTCGCCCAAAAAAGCTTCAGCGTCTTCTTTAAGCTTCATTAAAACCTTAGCTGAAATTTCTTGAGGAGTATAAACCTTGCCAGCGATTTCAACTGCACAAGCTCCGTTCCTATCGACTATGTGATAAGGTAGGCGTTTTTCAGCTTCCTTAGCCTTATCCTCATTAAACATAAGCCCCATAATCCTTTTTATAGAATAAATGGTTTTTTCAGGGTTTGTTACAGCTTGACGCTTTGCACTATCACCTACTAAAACCTCGCCCTTATCAGTAAAAGCTACTACTGAAGGGGTTGTGTTTTTACCTTCTTTGTTTGGGATCACCTTGCTTTCGCCTCTTTCAAAGACAGCTACACAAGAATTTGTTGTTCCTAAGTCTATTCCTATAACTTTTGCCATTGTTTATCCTTTTTTTAAATTTTTAAAATCCATAACTCGTATCTTTACAGATACACCTTATTTTGCCACACTTACTTTAGCTGGGCGGACAATTCTATCGCCTATTTGATAGCCTTTTTGAAGCACTTGTATGATGGCTCCACTTTTATGATCGCTACTTTCTTGATGAAACATAGCCTCATGTAAATTTGGATCAAACTCACTTAGAGCTTCAATTTGCTTGATACCGTGCTTTTCAAGCTTTTTAAGAAATAAATCTAAAGTATTTTTCACTCCTTCTTTGATTTTCTCACTCACTTCATCTTTGGCCTCAACGCTACTTGCTGCTTCTAAGGCATCGATCACATCAAGTAAATCCTTTGCAAAGCCTTCATTTGCATAAGCTAGAGCTGAAGCTTTTTCTTTTTCCATTCTTTTTTTGATATTTTCAAATTCAGCATTAGCTCTTAAATACCTATCTTTTAACTCAGCATTTTCAGCCTTTAAGCTTTCAAGTTCGTTTTGCTCATCGCTAGCTAAATTCTCAGCCTCGTTTGAAGTTTCAAGATTTTGTTCTTGATCTAAGTGTTCTTGTTCTTTCACTACGCCTCCTTTTTACCGCTTGTTTAGGCGATATTTAGTTTTAAATTTAAAGGTATTATACAACATTGAGTGTATTAATGTCAAGTATTTTTTACAAAAAATTAAAAAAAATTATTTAATAAACTTTAGTCTATATAACTAAATATATATTAGCAATATAGACTAATATATAATAGAAAGTAAGATTTATCATTATTTTTGGATACAAATAAAAAGTTTTATGATATAATTTTGCCTATGCAATATATTTTGAAAAGGTTTGGATATGAAAAATTTAAGTGTTCAAGAAAAAAAAGACCTTGACTCTTGTGTTTTTAGCTCTTTGGGACAGGTAAAAAAGCTAAGTTTGACAGAGCTTTGGCTTAAAATAAAAAAATTTTTCTTTAAAAAATCTTAGTTAAAAAGCTCTTGGTGATGAGTTTTGAGGTATTCTATCGCTTCTAAAACTTCATCAACCCCTTCTTTATCATCATCTTCTTCGATTTTGTCAATGCATTCTATGTAATTTTGCACAGCTTCATCAAGCTTACTTCTTTTTACTCCAGCTGTTATAAGCAAAGCTTCTAAGACTACATTAAGCTCATATTGCAACGCTTCAATTTCTTCTTGTTTCATTATTTTTCCTTAAATTTGAGTTTTTGAGATGATTAAATCTTGAATTTGAGCCTTAATCAACGCATAATTTACACTCTCTTTAAAAGCTGCAAAAAGCCCTCCACTTGCGTTTTTATGCCCTCCTCCGCCAACAAGTTTTTTTGCCATTATGCTTACATCAACCTTGCCATTTGCCCTAAAACTCAAAGTTTTTTTAGAACTTACATCGATAAAAAAGTCAAAATCTGGATTTTTTACCAAAAAATCATTGCCTATAACTGAGGTATTGCCTATATTTGAAGTAAGTATGCCCTTGTGATTTTCATAATAAATGCAAAATTCTTCCTTTTTCTTGCTTAAAAGTTCGACAACAAAAGCACAAATAAGATTGATTAAAGTATCATTTTTATCTTTTCTAAAATACTCCTTTTTAAGAAAGTGAAGAGCGTCTTCAAGGGCGATATGAGCTTGATCTTTATCGATAAAAGTTTTGGCTTTACTCAGCAAAAAAAACATATATTCGGTGTTTTGCTCCCTAAACATAACGCGGTTTAGCTCCTTAGCTGTAGCAATCATACTTAAAAACACCTTGCCAAGCTCAAAGTCTTTTTCATCTTTAAGCCAAATATCTATGGCATTAACCACGCTCACAAAACGTTTTAAAGACTCATTTGGCATGCAAATTCGGGTAAAAAAATCATACACAATCTGACTTGCACTTCTCTTTTCATCCATCACATACCAAGCAAATTCTTTCATACACTCAAGTCCACTTTGATGATGATCAAGCAAAATAAGCTTTGCATTTTTGTCTTTCAAGGCGTCTTGAAATTCTTCACATTGTGCTAGAGTTAAATTCAAATCACTGATTAAAACCATACTTTTTGCGTTGCTATCTTGCTCTAAGCTTGCATTAATCTCACTTAAAATCGCATAAAAATTATCACTGATCTCCTTGCCATAATTTGAATTATAAAACACACAATCCTTAAAATAAAAATGAGTAACAAACTGGCATGCATAGCCGTCTAAATCCGTATGTGAAAGATGGTATAATCTCATTATTTCTCCTATAATTCTACCTTGATAACGCCTTCGGTTTCAAAATTTGTATTTTCAGCAATTTCACCAAAGCTTAAGACAACGACATTGATATTCATATCCTTACAAAGCTTAGCTATATCTTTTCTTAGTTGAGGCTCAACACAAAGCACAAAAGGCTTAACTCTTGTTTTTGCACTTTGCTCGACTTCTTTTCTTAACGCGTCGATTAATGCTCCAGTTTGGGCAACATTAATCATCAAATGATAAGTACCATCTTTAAACTGCAAGCTTTCTATAAGCTTTGCTGAACTTGCAGAATCAAGCATATAAATGCTTAAAACGCCTTTTTCATCTAAATACATATTTGTAATTACCCTTGCTAAAGAAGCGCGCACATGCTCGATGATAAGATCAAAGCTTTTGCTTACCTCAGCAATATCAGTTAAAGCCTCGAAAATAGTCAGCAAGTCTTTGATAGGAATTTGATAACGCAACAAGTCTTTAAGCACTTTTTGTATCATACCCACGCTTGCGACTTTCAAACAATCCTCAACGATGACAGGATAATCTTTTTGCATTTTATCAATAAGTCCTTGCACTTCTTGACGCGTAAGCAGTTCGCTCGCATGTGCTTTAATAAGCTCACTCATATGCGTTGAAATCACGCTTGCTGGATCGATGACGATGTAACCATTTAGCGTTGCTTCATCTTTTAAGCTCGCATCTATCCAAAGCGCATCCGAGTTAAAAGCTGGCTCTTTAGTCGCAATTCCTTCAACCTCTTCAGTGATAAAGCCACTATCCATAGCTAAGTATTTATCAGGATACACTTCAGCACTAGCAATCACCACACCTTTAAGCTTAAAATTATATTCATTTGGCTTTAAAGCAAGATTATCACGAATGCGAATTTTTGGCATTAAAAAGCCCAAAGTTTGAGCGATTGAGCGACGCATAGAACGAATTCGTTCAGTAAGCTCGCTTTCTGCAAGGCGGATAAGCCCATATCCAAGCTCAAGCTCTAAAATTTCAAGCTTGAGTATATCGCCTATGCGGTGTTCTTCTTCTTTGACGATCTCTTCCTCGCTTTTTTTCACAGGAGCAGCAGCTTTTGCTTTCTCTTCAGCTTTAACTTTTTTCGTATCTACGACTTGAATTTTTCCTTCTTTGACTTGCTTTGTCAAATAGCCAAGCGCTAAAAATACCAAAGCCATAAAGCCCAAAGATAAAGTTGGCAAACCCGGCACCAAAGCAAAGATAAAAAGGATAAAGCCTACTATCAAAAGCGTTCTGTATTCGCTTAAGAGCTGATTTAAAGAGCCCTCTGCAAAATTATCTTCATCTTTACTTGCGCGTGTGATGATGATAGCTGTAGCTGTTGAAGTGATGAGTCCAGGAATTTGAGAGACTAGCCCATCACCTATAGTAAGTATAGTATAAGTCGCCGCACAATCAGCCAAAGGCATATCGTGTTGAAAATAGCCGATTAAAAAGCCACCTATGAGATTGACTATAGTGATGATGATCCCAGCAACTGCATCGCCTTTGATGAATTTGCTCGAACCATCCATAGCTCCGTAAAAATTCGCTTCTGAAATGATCTCTTGTCTTCTTGTTCTTGCGGTTTGCTCATCAATGAGTCCTGCATTTAAATCCGCATCAATTGCCATTTGCTTTCCGGGCATCGCATCAAGCGTAAAACGCGCTTGCACCTCAGAAACTCTCGTGCTACCCTTAGTAACAACCATAAAATTAATCAAAACTAAGATAGTAAAAACGATAATACCGATAACATAATTTCCCCCAACCACGAATTCGCCAAAAGACGCGATAATCTCACTTACTTGGGCTGGCCCATTTTGTCCCTCACTTAAAATCATACGCGTTGTGGCGATATTTAAAGCCAAACGAAAAAGTGTGATGATAAGGATAAGCGTTGGAAAAGTCGTTAAATCAGTGGGCTTTGCTATATAGATAGAAATGAGTATGATTAAAACTGAAATAGCAATGCTAAGCGCCAAAAAAAAATCCAGCACAGGAGCTGGCAAAGGCACAATGATAATGGCTAATATACAAACGATAAAACCAACTATCGTCAAAGACTTTGCTTTGACAACAGGTGCTATTAAAGGTCCTAAGTAAGGGACAACAAGATCGATGATTTTTCTTTTTGCCATTTATGACTTTTTGATGATATCAGCTAGGCTTACTGAATTTAAATGCTCATTCATCTTCTCTTGCAAGTCTTTTAAAACCGGAAGCATATAGCATTTATCGCCTTTTTGGGTAGGGCATACGCCTTGAGAGCATTCAAAAACGCTGACTTGTTTTTTCTCTGCGCTATCAACTATCTCTTTAAGCGTGTATTCCTCAGGCTTTTTTACCAAAGTAAAACCGCCCTTTGCGCCCTTATAAGAGTGAAGCAAGCCGTCTTTTGCAAGTCCTTGTAAAATCTTAGCCAAAAAGCTTCTTGAAATATCAAGCTCAAAAGCCATAGTCTCAACATCTTGGGGTTTATCTTTATCACAGATATAAATCAAAGCAAGTAAAGCATACTCACTAGCCCTAGTAAAAAGCATAAGTTTCCTTTAAAAATAAAATAAAATGGCTCTATTATAGCAATTTTTTCTTAATTTTCGCCCTTTTTGACAAAATTTAATCCTGCGTGGGATTATTAAAGCGCAAATATAAAGTAGTGAAAAATTTGCCTTTATTTTATTTTTAAAATGAATTTCAAAAAAGATAAAAAATTTAAGCATTTCTTAAGGGGGGGGGGGGCTACAATTTTGCGAATATTTGAATTTTATACAAATTAAGGAGCAAGAATGGATCATATCAACAATACATTGCTTGATTTTCTCAAGCAAGAAGCAAAACAAGGTAGCATTGTTATGTGCGAAGCCTTAGTTATCATCTACAGCAAGGGTATATATTATGATAACTATACAATTGCCGCCAATCAAAAAGAAGCACAAAAATATGCTCAACGAGCCAAGGAGCTTAAAAAAGCACACGAGCTTTATTTGGAAGCTAAAGAAAAGTTTAAGCAAGAACAAGAAAAACAAGATAACGGCAAGGAGGCAGATTTTAAGCAGGCTTTAGAATTGATGGAAAAGGTTGCTAATCTTAACAATTATGGCGAGGCTTGGTATTTTTTGGGAAAGGTTTATTTTAATAACTATGATGGCTGGTATTTTTATGGCATAGAGCAAAATTATCCTTTGGCTGTGAAGTATTTTGAAAAGGCAGGAGAACAAGATCATATCCTAGCTTTAAAACAATTAATGACTATCTATAAAAAAGGTATTTTTTATGCAACACAAGGCATAAATTCAAATGAAGAAAAAGCAAAAGCGTGCCGCCAAAAAATAGCCCGAATCTTAGGCAAAAAAAATTGGCAAGATGAGGAGGAGGAATGATGAAAAAATTTGTATTTATTTTATTTTTACTTTGTGGGATAAATTTGCTTTGGGCTTATGATAGTAAGGATGAATTCATGCAATGTGAAAATAAAGATAAACAAGCTTGCAAAAGGCTCATATCACATTTTGAACCAAGGTGCAATGATAAGAGTTTAAGTAAAGAGGTTAGAGGCTACGCTTGCTCGGTTGTGGGGGCGGCATACTCTAACAATAACGAATATCGCGAGGCAGCTTCTTTTTTTCAAAAAGGATGTGATTTGGGACATGGTTTTGGTTGTGGAAAAATTGCAAGATTGTATGGTTTAGGGGAAGGTGTAAAACAGGACTTTAAAAAATCATTTGCTTTTGCTCAAAAAGGATGTGATTTGAATGACGCTGTCGGTTGTGTCATCCTAGGGGCTCTTTATGAAAATGGAGATGGTGTCAAACAAAACAAGGCAAAAGCAAAAGAGTATTATGGCAAAGCTTGTGATTTGGGCGAACAACTAGGATGTGATAGTTACAAAAGGCTGAATTCAAGATAATTAAGAAAGGTTTGTAATGAAAAAATTTGTGTTTATTTTATTTTTACTTTGTGGGGTAAATTTGCTTTGGGCAAATGATAGTAGGGATGAATTCATGCAAGATTACAATGCTTGCAAAAATAAAGATGAGCAAGCTTGCAAAAAGCTCATATCAGTTTTTGAACCAAGTTGCAATGGTGAGAGTTTAAGCAAAGAGCATAGAGGCTTCGCTTGCTGGGTTGTGGCAGCTGCATTTGGTAGTAATAATGAATATCACAAGGCAGCTTCTTTTTCGCAAAAAGCATGCGATTTGGGAAATGGAGGTGGTTGTGCTGTACTAGGAACATTATATGAGACTGGAGAAGGTGTAAGGCAAAGTTTTGAGAAGTCAGCTTCATTTTTTCAAAAAGCTTGTGATTTGGGTGAGGGTATAGGTTGTTTTAATTTGGGAATTTTTTACTATAATGGAAGAGGTGTAAAGAAAAACAAGGCTAAGGCTAAAGAGTATTATGGTAAGGCTTGTGATTTAAGACTTCAGCAAGGGTGCAATAATTATAAAGAAATGAGCCAATAAAAGATAAGTAGGGGCAAAGATGAAAAAAGTTATATTTGTTATAGGATTTGTATTGATTGTAGTGATTTTATTTTTTGGAGTAAAATTAGCTATGGATAAACCTGAACAAAATGTTAATCTTTGTCTTGATAATAAAGACAAACAAGCTTGCGAAAAAGTAAAGACTGAGTTTGAGCCATCATGCGATGATGAAAGCTTGGATAAAGCAAAAAGGGGCGCTAATTGCTCTTTGGTAGGTAGAGTATATGAAGAAGTTGAAGAAGATTACCAAAAAGCTCATTCTTTGTATCAAAAGGCTTGCGAATTAGAACATGGCGAGGGTTGTGATCGTTTAGCAAATTTATATCTTAGCGGAGATGGTGTAGAAAAAGATCCGCAAAAAGCAGTTTCGCTTTTTCAAAAAGCTTGTGATTTGGATGTTAAAGAAGCTTGTTTTGGTTTGGGAATGTTTGCTATTTTCAACAACGATGAATCTAAAGCCATGGAATATTTTAGCAAGGCTTGTGATTTAGGTGAAGGGTTTTCTTGTTATCAAGTGGGGAAATCATACTACAATGGACAAGGCGTAGAGCAAGACTATCAAAAAGCAGCTTCATTATGGCAAAAAGCTTGTGATTTAGATATTGGAGATGCTTGTTTTAGTTTGGGATATTCATACTTCGATGGAGAAGGTGTAAGGCAGGATTATCAAAAAGCAGTTTTATTTTGGCAAAAAGCTTGTGATTTGGATGTTAAAGAAGCTTGTTTTAATTTGGGACTTGCATACAATAACGGGGAATTGGGTATAGAGAAAAATTACCAAAAAGCAGTTTCGCTTTTTCAAAAAGCTTGTGATTTGGATGTTAAAGAAGCTTGTTTTTATTTGGGAAATTCGTATTATTATGGAAATGGTGTATCATATGACTACCAAAAAGCAGCTTCATCATGGCAAAAAGCTTGTGACTCTGGTATTAAAGAAGCTTGTGAGAATTTGGGAATTTTGTATTACAAAGGACAAGGTGTAGAGCGAGACTATCAAAAAGCTTGTGATTTAGATCATGGGGAAGCTTGTTTTGATTTAGGATCTTCATATGCCAGTGGAAAAGGCGTGAAACAAGACTACCGAAAGGCTAATTCATTTTACCAAAAAGCTTGTGATTTAGGCAGTAAAGGAGCCTGCAATAATTTGGGTGTTTCATATGCCAAGGGAGAAGGTGTAAGACAGAGTTATCAAAAAGCAGCTTCATTCTATCAAAAAGCTTGTGATTTGGGTAATGAATACTACGCTTGTAATAATTTAGGATATTTGTATTACAATGGACAAGGCGTAAAGAGAGATTATCAAAAAGCAGGCTCATTTTGGCAAAAAGCTTGTAATGTAGATCGTAAAGATGCTTGTAATAATTTGGGAATTTTATACTACAATGGAAAAGGTGTAAGACAAGATTATCAAAAAGCCAATTCATTATTTAAAAAAGTTTGTGATTTGGGTGATGGATGGGGTTGTTATAATTTTGGAAATTCTCATTACAATGGAAAAGGTGTAAGACAAAATAAAGCCACAGCTAAAGAGTATTATGGTAAGGCTTGTGATTTAGGACTTCAGCAAGGGTGCGATGAGTATAAAAGACTAAATTAAAAAAAGGAGAAAAATAATGAAAAAATTTGTGTTTATTTTATTTTTACTTTGTGGGGTAAATTTACTTTGGGCTTATGATAGTGAGGATGAATTCATACAAGATCTCAATGCTTGTGAAAATAAAGATAAACAAGCTTGCAAAAGGCTCATATCATTTTTTGAACCAAGGTGCAATGATAAGAGTTTAAGTAAAGAGGTTAGAGGCTACGCTTGCTCGGTTGTGGGGGCGGCATACTCTAGTAATAAAGAATATCGCAAGGCAGCTTCTTTTTCTCAAAAAGGATGTGATTTGAATGACGCTGTCGGTTGTGGCATTCTAGGGTCTGTTTTTGCAATTGGAGGTGGTGGTGTTAAACAAAACAAGGCAAAAGCGAAAGAATATTATGGCAAAGCTTGTGATTTAGGCGAACAAGCAGGATGTGATGCTTACAAAATACTGAATTCAATATAAAATCACAAAGCGTTTTATACGCTCTGTTTTTTTATAAAACTTAGGCTTTGAAATTTTAAAATTTCAGCTTTTTTTAGGTTTTTTAGGCTATAATTACACTTTTTTAAAATACCAATCAGGAGGTCAAAATGGCTTTGGATTCGGCTCAAAAAGCTCAAATTGTTGCGAAATTCGCTAGAAAAGAAGGAGATACAGGCTCCACTGAAGTTCAAGTTGCGCTTTTAAGTGCGAGGATTACTCAACTTACAGAACACCTTAAAGTTTTTAAAAAAGACTTTTCTTCAAGATTAGGACTTTTAAAACTTGTAGGACAAAGAAAAAGACTTTTAGCTTATCTTAAAAGAAAAGACTATCAAAGCTACAGCAAGCTTATCGCTGAGCTTAACTTAAGAGATAAATAAATTTCAAGCTCATCGACTTGATGAGCTTTTAAACTCTTGCAAACTCAAGCTAAAACATTTAAAACCAGCTTTATTTTTGCTTGGAATTTATGTTTGATAACACTTTACCTAAAAACACCAAAAACACACATAGCCTTTTGCTCTTTTTAAGCAAGCAAAGATGATTTTAAAGCTTTTTTGATTTATTTTCTTTGAATTTATGCTATAATGTGCTTTCGTTTTTATAGAATTTAAGGGGCTTGCATTGTGCGAGCTTTTCATAAATCATATTTTATGATAAAAAGTCTTAAGTAGCACCCTGCTTCGCTAATCGTTATTTTTCTAAAAAACTTTAAATTCATTGACACAAAAGCTCATTCTTAAAGGAGGATTGCTTATGAAAAAAATTCATTTTATTTTAGGTGCTTTGGCTTTAGCTAGCTCGCTTTTTGCTAAAGAGGTTCAAATCGGCGTTGTCTTACCACTTACAGGCTCACTTTCAGCCTATGGACAAGATGTGCTTGCTGGTATTTCACTAGCAAATAAACTCTATCCAAAAATGCAAAATAACGATGAGGTAAAACTTGTCATCATTGATAGCAAAGGCGATAAGATCGAAAGCTCAAACGCTGCAACAAGGCTAGTTTCTCAAGATAAAGTCATCGCACTCATAGGCGAAGCTATCACCACAAATACTATGCAAGTGATCTCAGTAGCTGAAAGCAAAAAAGTGCCAATGATCGCACCGGTTGCTTCTGGAGATAAACTTTTAAACAAAAAATCCTACTCAAGCAGAGTATGTTTTATGGATAGCTTTCAAGGCGAAAAATTCGCAGATTATGCAAGCAAAGAGCTTGGCTTAAAAACAGCAGTTTTAATCGTTGATCAAGCTAATGTGTATTCTTTGGGCTTAGCAAAGGTTTTCGAGGGCAAATTTACTCAAAATGGCGGTAAAATCGTTAAAAAGCTTACCATTTCAAGCGGAGATAAGGACTTTAAAGCCATAGCTTCTCAGCTTAAAAGCTTAAATGCTGATTTTGTGTATATGCCTATTTATCATCCAGAAGCTGCGTTAATCGCTAAACAAGCAAGAAGCATAGGCTTTGATAAGCTTATGAGTGCAGGCGATGGGGTGAATAATCAAACCTTCATCGAGCTTGGAGGTTCAGCTGTAAATGGCGTAATCTTTACAGATAGCTTTGACGCACACAATCCAAGCACACAAACAGGCAAGGAATTTGTTGCTGCTTATGAAAAAGAAAAAGGCAGTAAAGAAGTGCCAGCCTTTAGCGCTATGGGAGCTGATGCGTATCTTGTGATGTTAAGAGCCTTAAATGCTTGCTCAAGCAATCTTAACAGCGAATGTGTAAATAAAGAAATTCATTCAACCAAAGACTTTCAAAGCGTAGGCGGTGTGATTAACATAGATTCAAGCGGTAATGCGTCTCGTTCTGTGGTGATTAAAGAGATAGTTAATGGCAAACAAGTGTTTAAAAGCACTATTATGCCTTAATTGAAAGGGAAAAATATGAAAAAAGTGTTAAACTTCTTGCTCCTTTCTAGCCTTGCTCTTTGTGCAAAAGAGCTTAATATAGGCGTGATTATGCCTTTAAGCGGAGCTACTGCAGCCTATGGACAAAGTGCTTTAGAAGGCATTAAACTTGCAAATTCAATGAAAAACAAGCTTAGCAATGGCGATGAGATCAAGCTTGTAGTCGTTGATACTAAAGGCGACAAGCTAGAAAGCGCAAATGCTGCAAATCGCCTTATCTCAAAAGACAAAGCTTTAGGACTTATCGGCGAAATGGTAACAGCAAACACCTTGCAAGCCATATCAGTAGCAGAAAACAAAAAAGTGCCTCTCATCGCACCAGCTGCAACAGCTGATAAGCTTTTAAACAACAAACACTACGCAAGTAGAGTATGTTTTATGGATAGTTTTCAAGGCTCAGCTTTAGCAAGTTATGCTTATACAAAGCTAAACTACAAAAATGCTGTGATAGTAAGTGATCAAAGCACGGATTATTCTTTGGGCTTAAGCAAGGCTTTTGAAAAAGAATTTCAAGCTAAAGGCGGTAAAATCCTAGCAAAGCTTCGAATAAGCTCGAAAGAAAAGGACTTTAAAGCTCTTATCGCTCAAATTCAAAACCTAAAACCGGATTTTGTGTATCTGCCTTTGTATTACAGCGAAGCCTCGCTTTTTGTGCGTCAAGCTGCTGCAGCTGGGCTTAAAGTGCCTTTTGCTTCAGCTGATGGTGTGGCTGATGAGACTTTTATCCAACTTGCAGGAGAAGCAAGCGAGGGGCATCTTTTCACAGATAGCTTTGATGCAGCCAACCCTCCAACTCAAGTAAGCAAAGATTTTATCAAGCTGTATGAAAGCAAACACTCAAGCAAAGAAGTGCCAAACTTCACAGCTATGGGAGCTGATGCGTATCTTGTGATGTTTGAAGCTATGCAACAATGCGTGCCAAATTTAACAAGTGAATGTATCAATGAAAAAATTCATACAACAAATGATTTTCAAGGCGTTTCAGGCGTCATTAGCATAGATAAAAGTGGAAATGCTAAACGCTCTTTAGTGCTTAAAGAGATTAAAAATCAAAAACAAGTCTATAAGGACTTGATCAATCCTTGATTGTAAAAATACCAAGCTGTAAGATCAAAAATTTTACAGCTTTTCAAAATCAAATAAAAACAAATAGGAATAAAGCAATGCAAACAAGCTTTTTTTTGCAACAGCTCATTAATGGACTTAGCTTAGGCAGTATGTATGCACTCATTGCCATTGGTTATACTATGGTGTATGGAGTTTTGCGTTTGATTAACTTTGCTCATGGTGAGATTATGATGATAGGTGCTTATACGGCTCTTTTTTGTATCACAGCTTTAAATTTACCTTTTTTAGCAGCCCTAGCTTTAGCGATGATCTTTGCAGCTTGTATAGGTATAGCTATGGATAAAATCGCTTATAAGCCTTTACGAAAAGCGCCTAAAATTTCACTTCTTATCACTGCTATAGGTATGAGTTATTTTATACAAAATCTTTTTAATATACTTTTTGGAGCAAGACCTCGTTTATTTGAAGCACCTCAGTATTTGCAACAAGTCTTTATTTTTGGGGATTTAAGCATTAGCATAGTGAGTATTTTTGTGCCTGTGCTGACTTTTTTCATCTTGCTTTTTGTGCTTTATGTGCTGTATAAAAGCAAATACGGCATTGCTATACGCGCTTTAGCTTTTGATGTAAGCACGGTAAATTTAATGGGTATAGATGCAAATAAAATCATCTCTATAGTCTTTGCTCTTGGTTCAGCCCTAGCAGCTATTGGTGGGGTATTTTGGGCTTTAAATTACCCTTCAGTTGATCCTTATATGGGCGTTTTAATAGGCTTAAAAGCCTTTGCAGCAGCGGTTTTAGGCGGTATAGGAAGCGTGGTTGGTGCGGTTTTAGGTGGGCTTATCATAGGTTTTAGCGAAGTAGTTGCTGTTGCTTTTTTCCCAGAGTTAGGCGGTTTTAAAGACGCTTTTGCTTTTATCTTTTTGGTTTTTGTCTTGCTTTTTAAGCCAAGTGGAATTTTAGGCATAAACTATGAAAGAAGTAGGTTTTAAGCGATGAGAGTTCAAGCAAATACTTTTTCACATCTTAGTTTTATCATTCTTAGCCTTGCCTTTATCGCTATAGCGCCGTATTATTTTAGTGATTATGGTATGGATATCATCAATCAAATCGCCATTTTCATTATCCTTGCGGTAAGTTACAATCTCATCAATGGCGTTACCGGGCAGTTTTCACTTGAGCCAAATGGCTTTGTTGCTATAGGTGCTTATGTTGCAGCTTTGATTCTTTTAAGTCCTGAAGCAAAAGTTGATCAGTTTTCCTTAGAAGATCCAAGCTCTTTTATTTTAGCTTTTCATTCAACAAGTTTTATCTTTGCTTTGTTTATGGGTGGGCTTTGTGCTTTGATACTTTCTTTTATCCTTTCTTTTGCGGTGTTTAGGGTAAGGGGGGATTATCTTGCTATCGTAACTTTGGGCTTTGGCATTATCATTAAACTTTTAGCGATTAATTTTCCTTCTATTACCAATGGCTCTTTGGGCTTAAATGACTTGCCACGATATACGAATTTATGGTGGAGTGGAGGCGTGGCGATTGTCGTTGTGCTTTTGATTTTGAATTTAGTGTATTCAAAATACGGACGCGCGATGAAAGCTGTAAGAGATGATGAGGACGCAGCAAGTGCTATGGGGATTAATACTTTTTGGATTAAAAGCCTTGCTTTTGGCACTTCTGCATTTTGCGAAGGCGTAGGTGGGGCTTTATTAGCGTGTTTTTATGCTTCAGTTTCTCCTGAACAATTTGACTTTTTGCTGACTTTTCAGCTTCTTATTATCATCGTTTTAGGCGGACTTGGATCAACTACAGGAGCGATTATAGGAGCGATTTTGGTTATCGGTGGGGCTGAGTGGTTGAGATTTTTAGATGAGCCTATGAATTTCTTTGGTTATGAAACTGAGGCTTTACCTGGGCTTAGAATGCTTGTGTATTCACTCATACTTATACTTATCATGCTTTTTGCAAGAAAAGGCATAATGGGCGATAAAGAGCTACTTGAACTTTTTAAATTCAAAAGGAAAAGCAAATGATACTTGAACTTAAAGGAATTTCAAAAAGTTTTGGTGGCGTTGAGGCGATTAAAGATGTGAATTTTAGCATTAAAAAGGGCGAAATTTTTGCCCTAATTGGTCCAAATGGAGCTGGAAAAACTACGCTTTTTAATATCATCACCGGAAATTATAAGCCAAGCAAAGGACAAGTGTTTTTTAAAAATCAGCTTTTAAATCCTTTAAAACCGCACCAAATCGTGCATCTTGGCATAGCAAGAACCTTTCAAAATATCAGGCTTTTTTCTTCAATGAATGTGCTTGAAAATGTGCTTATAGGTTTTGATAAAAGCATAAGATATAGTGTTTTTGAAGCTTTTTTGCACCTTGGACGTTTTAAAAAAGCTGAAAAAGAAAGTAAAGAAAAAGCCTTTGCGCTTTTAAGAGAGCTGAATTTAGAACATTTTGCCCATGAAAAAGCGACAAGTCTAAGCTATGGACAGCAAAGAAAGGTAGAAATTGCTAGAGCTATGGCGACAAATCCAAGCCTGCTTTTACTTGATGAGCCAGCTGCTGGTATGAACTCAGCTGAAGGCGAAGAGCTTGCAGAGCTTATCTTTCATCTAAGAGATACTTATAAACTTAGCATTTTACTCATAGAACATGATATGAAATTTGTCAATAAGCTTTGTGATAGGGTTTTGGTGCTTGATTATGGTAAAACTATCTTTGAAGGCGATATCAAAGAAGCTGTTTTAAATAAAGAAGTCATAGCTGCTTATCTTGGCGATATAGAAGTTTTGGAGGCTTGAAGTGTTAAGTGTAAAGAATTTAAGCGTGTATTATGGTTTAATTCAAGCTGTAAAAAATATCAGCTTTGAGGTAAAAACCGGACAAATCATCAGTTTAATTGGCTCAAACGGAGCTGGTAAAACCTCAACTTTAAACGCTATGCTTAATCTTGTCAAAAGAAAAGGCGAGATTAATTTTCTAGGCTATGATACCAAAAGACACTTACCGCACACTTTGGTGCAAAAAGGTATAGCCTTAGTGCCTGAAGGAAGACGTGTTTTCATCAACTTAAGTGTTGAGGAAAATTTAAAAATCGGTGCTTTTAACAATGATGAAAATTATGAGCATTTAAAAGAGCAAATGTATAAGCTTTTTCCAAGACTAAAAAGCAAAAAAAATAGCCTAGCTGGAAATTTAAGCGGAGGCGAAGCTCAAATGCTAGCTATTTCAAGAGCTTTGATGAGTGAGCCCAAGCTTTTAATGCTTGATGAACCAAGCTTAGGACTTGCTCCAAAGATAGTCAGCGAGGTATTTGAGATCATTATCAAGCTTAAAGAAGAAGGTATTACCATACTTTTAGTCGAGCAAAATGCCTTTTCAGCCCTAAAAATCAGTGATTATGCTTATGTTTTAGAAAATGGCGAAATTTCTATGCAAGGTGTGGCTAAAGAGCTTATTGGCGATGATAGAGTTCGTAAAAAATATTTAGGATTATAAATGCAAATTAACTTCAAATTGCTATAATCCTTACTATGAAAAATCTAGTTAAAGCCTGTGGCAATTTAAAACTCTCCATCATTTTGTTTTTGCTTTTTGCATTCAGCTGTGCTATGGCAACTTTTATTGAAAGCAGTTATGGCACTGCAACGGCTTGGGTGATGATCTATGGCACACTTTGGTTTGGCTTGATCCAGCTCTTGCTTGGTATCAATTTAATCTTTGCGATTTTTGCTTACAAGATGATCGAGCTTAAAAAACTACCTGTGCTTATCTTTCATCTTTCTTTTTTATTTATCCTTGCTGGTTCTATTTTTACGCGTTATTTTGGCTTTGAAGGGCTTATGCACATCAGAGAAAGTGAAAAAAGCTCGACTTTTGAAAGCTCGAAATCTTTCATCAAATTTTATACTCTTGAAAATGGACAAGTCAAAGGCTTAGCAATACCTCAAGATATAGCCATTTTACCTTTTGCAAACCATTTCAAGCTTGATCTTAAGCTTGAAGACTCAACAGCAAGTTTAAGATATAAAAATTTACTCCTTGATGCGAAAGAAAAATTCATCGAGGACAAAGAAGGCAAGCCTTTACTTTCTTTAGTCATCAACCTTAAAGATGAAGGCGTAAAAGAACTTATCCTTCAAGAAAATGAGGTGCAAAATATCGCTGGCATTAACTTTGCGTTTTTAAATGATGAAGTAAAAGCCCCTTTTATCAAGGTGGATAAAAACCTAGAACTTAGCTCAAGTCAAAACTTAAATTTCTTAAGTATGAGTAGCGGTGAAAACGCTGTTTTAAAGGCAAATGAAAAGGCAAATTCAAATGAAAAGAGATTATATGATCTAAAAGACTTTAATTTCGTGATTAAAGATGTGTCTTTAAGTGCTAAGCAAAGCATAGTTGGAGCAAATAGAGCTCAAGATGAAAGCTTTTGGTTGTGGTTTAAAGGAATTTGGGCTGAATTTGGGCGAACGCTTTTAATCAGCTTTTTTGGCGAGCCACAAAACTGGAAAGCTTCAAGCTTGCTCGCATTTAAGGACTTTGCGATGAGTAAAGAATATCAGCCTTTAGAACTAGGAGCAAACGCTGTAAATGCCCTTGAACTTGAGCTTGAATACAAAGGCGAAAAAACCAGCTTTTTTGTCTTTGAAAATAACAAGCCTGTACGTGTTGATCTTGGCTCAAAAGCCTTTTTTATAGGCTTTAGCCCTTATACTGAGGATTTGGGCTTTTCACTTTTGCTAAAAGATTTTAAACTTGATCGCTATGCTGGCTCTATGTCGCCAAAATCTTATGAAAGCCTTGTTGAGATTGATGATGAGGACAATAAATTCGAGTTTAATATCTTTATGAATAATGTTTTAGACTATAAAGGCTACCGCTTTTATCAAAGCTCTTACGATCAAGATGAAAAAGGCACTATACTTTCGATCAATCAAGACCCGGGTAAGCTTACAACTTATGTTGGCTACACCCTACTTTTCATCGGTATGTTTTTAAATATCTTTAATCCAAAATCACGTTTTAGAACCCTAGCGCGCCTTATCAATCAAGATGCTTTGAAAAACTCAACCTTGATTTTACTGCTTAGCTTGTGCTTTTTAAGCTCAAATTTAAAGGCTGAAGAATTAGGAAATTCAAGCAAGATAAGCCCAGAACACAGCCAAAAATTTGGTGCTTTAATCGTGCAAAAATTTAGTGGCAGAATGGTGCCTTTAAACACACTTTCAAGTGAAATTTTAGAAAAAGTATATAAAGACACTAGCTATAAAGGCTTAAGTAGCGATGCGGTGGTTTTATCTATGTTTTTAGATAAACAAGAAATTTGGGGCAAAGAAAAACTCATCATCATGCCAAAAAACAAAGCTATACGCGATGAAATCGCTCGAATTTTAGGCGTTAAAAGCGAACCTTACCTTGCCTTTGAAGACTTTTTCAATCAAGAAAGACAATACATACTCACAAAATATGTAGAAAATGCAAATCGTAAAAATCCTAACGCAAGAGGGATTTTTGATAAAGAGATTATCAAGCTTGATGAAAGAGTAAATATCGTCTTTTTAGCCCTTACCGGCGAGCTTTTTAGGATTATCCCTAAGCAAAATGATGAAAATCACACTTGGCTGACTATCTTTGAGCTTTTAAATTTACAAGATGAAAAAGAAAGACAAGAAGGTATAGTGCCTTTGTATTATTATTTTGCAAGTTTGGGTGAGGCTGTGAAAAGTGGTGATTATAGCGAGGCAGATAAGGCACTTGAAGGCATTAAAAATTACCAATACAAATACGCTAGCGAAGTTATGCCAAGTGAGGGCAAGATCAAAGCTGAGCTTTTCATGAATAAAAATCAAATTTTTGTCAAGCTTACACCTGTATATCTACTTGCTGGTATCTTTTTGCTGGTGCTGATTTTAGCTAAGATGATAAAGCCAAACCTTAGAATTTCACTCATCTTTAAGCTTGTATATACGCTTAATATCATAGCCTTTTTAATCCACACCGCAGGGCTTTGCTTAAGAGCGTATCTAGCCGATCATGCTCCTTGGAGCAATGCTTATGAAAGTATGGTTTATATCGCTTGGGCTTTAGCTTTAAGTGGAATTTTCTTTTCAAGAAAAAGTCCTATTGCTCTTGCTTTAACTTCTATTTTAGCTGGGCTTGTGCTGTGGGTAGCTCACCTTAGCGAAATGGATCCACAAATCACCAATTTAGTCCCTGTTTTAGACAGCTATTGGCTGACTATACATGTTTCTGTGATTACAGCTAGCTATGGATTTTTAGGGCTTTGTTGCTTGCTTGGAATTTTTGTGCTCGCTTTAATGTTGTTCTTAAAAAAAGATGGCAAGTATAATGCCAATATACAAAGAAATATCACAGAAGCTACGCGTATCAATGAAATGGCGATGATTTTGGGACTTTGTTTGCTAACAGCTGGGAATTTTCTAGGAGCCATTTGGGCAAATGAAAGCTGGGGCAGGTATTGGAGCTGGGATAGTAAAGAAACTTGGGCTTTAATTAGTATTTTAGTGTATGCAAGCGTGCTTCATATAAGACTTATACCAAGCCTTTGCAATCAGTTTAATTTTGCTCTTGCTTCAATGTTTGCGTATTGGAGCATTATTATGACTTATTTTGGGGTGAATTATTTTTTAGTAGGCTTGCACTCTTATGCAGCAGGTGAAGCAGCAAAAATTCCAAATTATGTGTATTTTTCTTTCTTATTTATGGTAATTTTAGCTATAATAGCCTATCCAAAAAGAAAAATGACAAAAAAACTATAAATTTAGAAAGAAAAATATGAGTTCAGGACTACTTGGTTTTATCATCGTTTTTGTTATACTTATCATAGTATTTGTAATCGTCGTGCTTGTAATGATGAATAAAAAAAATCCAAAAACAAGCACCACAACAAGCAAAGCAAGCCCTAAGGCTTTAAGCCTTGAGCAAATGCTTTCGCGTCTTTCTAATCCAAATTTAAGCTCTAGCGAACTTCACGAACTAATCTTAATCTTTATCAATACTCAAAAACTCCCTTTTAAAAGTGGTAAAAATTTAAGCTCTGATGCGAAAAAAAAACTAGATTTTGTCACTGCTATAGCCATTCATGAAAACTCTACAGCAAAAAATATTTCTTTTTTAAACAGAGAGCTTTCAAAACGTTATTCAAGCTATAAAAAAGAAATCGATGCTTATGAACAAATGGGACTAGCAAAAAGAAAGATGCGTGAAAATAAAGGCTAGTTTTAAGGAAAAAAGATGAACTTAGTCATAGTTGAAGATGATATAAATATGAGAAAATCCCTTGAAATCGCTTTAGGCGAGTTTGAGGAATTTCATATTAAAACCTACAAATCAGCCACAGAAGCCCTTAAAAAACTTGACTCAAACACAGACTTAATCATCACTGATATTAACATGCCCGGCATTGATGGACTTGAGTTTATCAAGGCTTGTGAGAATAAATATGATTTTATCATCATCACAGGCAATGCAACCTTAAGCAAGGCTATAGAAGCTGTCAGGCTTGGTGTGAAAGACTTTTTAACCAAGCCTTTTGATGTAAGCACTCTCATCACAGCCATTAAAAGAGCAAAAATCGTGCGTGAAAAAACCAAAACAAACGAGAAAAAAAGCAAAGACAAAGAAGAAAAACAAGGCTTTTTTGCAAGCTCCCAAGCCCTTGAAAAAACTTTAAATTTAAGCTTGAAAGCTGCTAAAACAGATGCTAGCGTCTTACTTGCTGGTGAAAGTGGAGTTGGCAAAGAATTGTTTGCAAATTTCATTCATCAAAACTCAAAACGAGCCTCAAAGCCTTTTGTGGCTATTAACATGGCAGCCATTCCAAGTAATCTCATCGAAAGTGAGCTTTTTGGCTTTGAAAAAGGTGCTTTTACAGACGCAAACGCCACTAAAATAGGACTTTTTGAGCTTGCTAATGAAGGCACGCTTTTTTTAGATGAGATAGGCGAAATGCCTTTTGAAATTCAAGCTAAGCTTTTAAGAGCCTTGCAAGAAAAAGAAATCACCAGACTAGGAAGCACCAAAAGCCTTAAAATCAATGTTAGGATAGTATCAGCCACAAATGCAAACATAGAAGAAAAAATCAAAAATAACGAATTTAGAGCTGATTTATACTACCGCTTAAACACTATCCCAATCTACATACCGCCTTTAAGAGAGCGAAAAGATGAAATTCTAGGCATAGCCAAACAAGTCATACAAGATACTTGCAGCGAATATGAGCTTGAAAGCAAAAGCTTAAGCCAAGAAGCTCAAAATGCCTTGCTAGAATATGATTTTCCGGGCAATATAAGAGAACTTATCTCCATAGTGCAAAGAGCGTGCATTTTAAGCGAGAATGAACAAATTTCAGCTGAGGATTTGTTTTTAGAAAGCAGAAGCAAAAAAGAGCTTAAGAATTTAGAAAAAGAACTCATCAAAGAAGTTTTACTGGCTGAAAATTTTGATATAAGTAAGGCTGCCTTAAGCCTTGATATGAGTGAAAAAAGCCTCAAAGAAAAGATGAAAAAATACGACTTAAAAGGATAGATGATGAAAGCAAAAATAGCTATAGTAGGAGCTACTGGAGCAGTTGGCGAAGAGCTTTTAAATGTGCTTGATGAGCTTGATTTTCCAGTTGAGAGCATTTTACCTTTAGCTAGTGCAAAAAGTGCTGGCAGTGAAGTTGAATTTCAAGGCAAAAGTTATAAAGTCTTAGAGCTTAATGAAAAAGTTTTTGAGCAAAATCCTGTAGATATAGCCTTTTTTAGTGCTGGAGGAAGTGTGAGTGAAAAATACGCTCAATTTGCTGTAAAAGCTGGTGCTGTAGTCATTGATAATACAAGTCATTTTAGAATGAATGAAGATGTGCCTTTGGTGGTGCCTGAAGTAAATCCTGAAGATATAAAGCTATATAAAAAAACCGGAATTATCGCTAATCCAAACTGCTCAACCATACAAATGATGCATGTGCTTAAGCCCTTAGATGAGGCTTTTGACTTGCAAAGAGTTGATGTGGCGACTTATCAAGCTGCAAGTGGGGCTGGCAAAGAAGGCATGGAAGAGCTTGTGCGTGGTATGCAAAGCTTTTTTGAGTTTAAGCTTGATGAGTTTAAGGCTGAAACTTTTCCTTATACTTTGGCTTTAAATTTAATCCCACAAATTGATGTGTTTAACGAAGAAAATAGCTATACCAAAGAAGAACTTAAGATGATTAATGAAAGCCAAAAGATTTTACACAAAAAATTTGAACTTTCAGCTACTTGCGTGCGTGTGCCAGTGCTTAGAAGTCATAGTGAGGCTTTAACACTGCACTTTAAAAAGGCTGTAGATGTCAAAAAGGCGATAAAAATCCTTGAAAAAGCCCCAAGTATCAAGCTTATCGATGATATCAAAAAGAAAAAATACCCTATGCCGCTTTTCACCAGCGATACAAATGAAACCTATGTGGGACGCATTCGTAAGGATTTAAGTCGTGAAAATGTCTTGCACCTTTGGTGTGTAGCCGATCAAATCCGCGTTGGAGCAGCTACAAATGCCGTGCGTATAGCTTTAAAATGGCTTGAGCTTCATAACAAATCTTAATTTCACAAAGATAAGGAGAAAAAATGTTTCAAGAATTTAAAAACTTTATCGCTAGAGGAAATGCTCTTGATATGGCGATTGGTATCATTATAGGAGCAGCATTTGGAAAGATTGTTGATTCTTTAGTAAAAGATATCATTATGCCACCACTTGGGCTTTTGCTTAATGGAGTAGATTTTTCAAACCTTTTCTTTATACTCAAAGAAGGAGCGACAAAAGCCCCTTATGCCTCGCTTGAAGCGGCTAAAGCAGCTGGAGCTGTAACGATTAATATCGGCTTTTTTATCAATACGCTCATCAGCTTTATCATCATCGCTTTTAGCATTTTTTTACTGCTTAAAATCATCTCAAAGCTCAAACATTTAGCTCATTTAGAAGAAGAAAAACAAGCCACTACAGACAAAAAATGCCCATATTGTTGCTCAAGTATAAATTTAGAAGCAACACGATGTCCGCACTGCACCTCAACTCTTGATTAAGACTCATAAGCTGTGCTATAAAAGCGTTTGAAGCGTTTGTGAAAGAAAAAATACTCATCTGGTTTAAACCTAATCATCTCTTCACAACACTTCGCTTGATAGCGCGTAAGCTCCTCACTTGAATGCTCTTTAGCGTCCATTGATTTAAATGCTTTGATGATATAAGAGTCATTTGAAGCTTTGTAAATAAAAGCTGGTATAAGCAAGGCTTCACTTTTTTTAGCGATCACGCTTGCTCCCACAAGCCAATTGACTTTTTTTCCAAAAAACTCAAGCACCATGCTTTCATTATCACTTGCATCTTGATCGGTTAGAACTCCTAAAGCCCTTTTATTTCTAAGAGCCAAAAGCATTTTTCTTAGTCCGCCTTTTTTATCGATAAGCTCAACATCAAGTTGAGTTCTATTTTTTACTAAAAATTTATCCATAAGCTCGCTATCAAGCCTTCTTCCCACTATAGAAATGGCTTTGTATTTATTCGCAAAAGCTAGAGGCAAAAGCTCCCAATTCCCAAAATGAGCCGTTACAAAAACGATAGCTCTATCACTTTTTACAAATTTCAAAAACTCTTCTTCATTCTCAAAACTCACTTTTTTTTCTAAATCTTTTGGGCTAATATTTTGATTTCTAAAAAAATCTATACCAAAATGAGCAAAATTTATGTAAATTTTCAAAGCTAACTCAGCTCTTTGAGCTTGATTAAGCTCTGGAAAACAAAATTTTAAGTTTGTATCAATAATTTTTCTATGCTTGTGATTGAGCTTAAAAACGATCTTAGCTACCCCATTTGCAAGGGCATTTAAAGCAAAATTTGGTAGCACAAACACCAAAAAACGCAAAAGATAAAAAGCTGCTAAATACACATAATCAATCTTCATTGCAAAAGCTCGACTGCAAGTTCAAAAATCTTTTCTTCATCGATATATTTGATACAAAAATCACTCTTATCTATGTGCCTTGCATCTGTGATTTTTTTACCACTATCAATGACTTTATTTATCGGTGTTTGATACGCATTTCTTTGACTTGGGGTTGCTCCAAAGATGGTGATAGAAGGCTTATTCATCGCAAAAGCTAGGTGTGTAGGACCGCTATCATTACCGATGATGAGATCACTTAGCTTTGTCATAGCGATAAGCTCTTGCAAATGAAGCTTTCTTAAAAGCCTAACTTGAGCTGAGTTTGTGTGAGCGATGATATCTTGGGCAAATTCTCTTTCTTTGGCATTTCCCCAGCACAAAAAAATCTTTGCCTTTTCAAAACGTAGAGTAAGCATATTGCAAAGCAAAGCAAAACGTTCTTTTGGATAAATTTTATTTTCTATGCTTGAGCCTACATGAATGAGTATATTTTTTTCATTTTCATCAAGCTTAAACTCCTCTTTAAGCTTTTCTTTTAGCTCTAATTTTGGGCTAAAGCAATCTTTCTTATGCAAGATATCATCAAGCTCAAAGCTTTCATTAAAGACAAAAGAAACAAGAGCGAGATTGCGAATGATGATGTTTTCATTATAAGAGATGAAAAATTTTTGATTGTAAAAATTTGCTGCTATGCTTTCTTTAATGCTGTCTTTATCATAACCAAAGACATTTGGCGAAAGTATGCGTGATAAAATGGCTGATTTTAAAAGCCCTTGTAAGTCGATGACTAGATCATATTTTTTCTTTCTTAAACGAAAAAGCATTTTAAGAATCTTAAGAATTTTCCTATCTTTTAAAGGCAGGGCATAGACTTTATCGATTAAGGGATGATCTTGCAAGATATGAAAAAACCTCGCATCAACAAACCAATCAAGCTCTATATCGGGGCGAATTTTTCTGATAAATTGTAAAACTATGCTTGAATGGATAATATCTCCAAGTGCTGAAAGTTTAACTATGGCTATTTTCATTTCTTTTCTTTAGAATTTTTAGCTAAGATTGTAACAAATTTTTTTTTACAAAGGGTTTAAAACGATGAAAAATCAAAATTATATCTGCGTGTTTGATTGTGAAAGTGTGCCTGATACTGAACTTTTGCGTAAAATTTATGGCTTTGAGGGCGATGATTTAAGTGTGTGCAAACAAGGACTTGCAAAGAGTCTTGAAACAAGTGGAAGTGAGTTTTTAACCCTACCCTTTCATAAGATAGTCAGCATTTGTGCCGTGATTGCTAATGAGTTTGGCAGCTTTATAAAAGTCAATAAAATCGAAGGTGAAAATGAAAAAGAAATGATAGCTAATTTTTTTAGCTTTATCGACAAATGCGAGCCTCGCTTAGTCAGCTTTAATGGCAAGAACTTTGACATGCCCTTGCTCGTCTTACGTGCTCTAAAATACAATATCAAAGCCAGCACCTACCTTGACACACTTAGCAACAAATGGGATAATTATAAAAGTAGATACAGCGAAAGCAAGCATTGTGATCTTTTTGAAAGCTTAGGCGGCTTTAACGCAAGAGGCTTAAAGCTTGACACATTATGCGTAATGGCAAATTTACCCGGCAAATACGATGTAAGCGGGGATCAAGTCTATGAGCTTTACCACGAAAACAAACTCGAACAAATCCACGAATACTGCGAAAGCGACACTTTAAACACTTACATGCTCTTCCTAAAATACGAACTTATAAAAGGAAATTTAAGCGATGAAGACTATAAAAGCTATCTTTTAACCATGAAAGAATGCTTACAAAATGAAAAAGCCCATAGAAACTATGTAGAAATTTTTGCTAAATCTTGCGATGAGGAAGTGGAGCGGATGCGTGAGCTTGCTTAGGAGATAAAATAAATTTAAAGTGTGATTGAAAAAATTCAGCTATAATTAAGAACTTGCTTATATTTAAGTTATATATTTTGGAGTTAATTTATGAAAACCTTCCTCGTCTCAGCGCTTGAGCCTTCGGCTAATTTGCATTTGAAAGAAGTTTTAAAAAGTTTCAAACAAGAATTTGGGGATTTTGAGCTTGTAGGTATCTTTGATGAGGCTTTGTGTGAGGAGTTTGGGCTTAAATCTAAGCCTCTTTATAGCTCGCATGAGTTTTCTGCTATGGGTTTTGTTGAGGTTTTGCCTCTTATTTTTAAGGCTAAAAGGGCTATTAAAGAGCTTGTGGATTTGAGTTTTGAGCTTGAAAAATTGCGTAAGCTTAATGGCGTGCTTTGCATAGACTCTCCAGCTTTTAATATCGCTCTTGCTAAGGCTTTAAAAAAGGCTGGTTCAAAGACTAGGCGGATTTATTATATACTGCCTCAAGTTTGGGCTTGGAAGAAGGGGCGAATTCCTATTATAGAGGCAAATTTTGATATTTTAGCTTCAATCTTGCCTTTTGATGATCGGTTTTTTAGTAAAAGTGTATTTGTGGGGCATCCTTTGCTTGATGAGATCAAGGAGTATAAGAGTTTAGAGGAGCAAAATGATATACTTAGCAAAAAAGAAAATGAAAAGCTTATCGCCTTTTTGCCCGGTTCAAGAAAGAGTGAGATCAAGCGTTTAATGCCTATTTTTAAGGAGCTTGCAAGTAAATTTGAGGCTAAAAAAGTGCTGTGCGTGCCTAGCTTTAATCTTGATAAAATCCCTGAACTTTACGGCGATATAAGTGGCTTTGAAGTGCAAAGTAATACTCCTTTTTTACTTAAAAAGGCTGATTTTGCCTTTATTTGCTCTGGCACAGCTACTTTGGAAGCTGCTCTTGTTGGAACGCCTTTTGTGCTAGCTTACAAGGCAAAGGGGATTGATTTTTTCATCGCTAAACTTTTTGTGAAGCTCAAATACATAGGGCTTGCAAACTTAATCTGTGATTTTGCTAGCCAAAGTGCCTTAAATCCTGAGTTTTTACAAGATGAAGTGAATGTGTCTAATCTTTTAAAAGCTTATGAAAGCTTTGATTATGGGAATTTTTTTAACAAAGTAGCCTTTGTAAGAGCGTATTTGCAATTTGGCTCGGCTTTGAATGTAGCAAAAATTCTTAATGAAGCTTAAGATATATAATTGATTTTGTGGATTACTTTACTAAGCTGGCTATGAAAATTTATCATTATAAAAATTCTACCTTGTCATTACAAAGCTATAAAACTGAAGCGATCCATCAAATTCTTTTATAATTTATACATTAGTGCTAAGAAATTCTTAGTTTTTATTATCCGCATCATCTGGATCATAAATTTTATTTGGCGTAATGATTTGAATCTGTGCGTCTTTACCAAGCTCTTTTGGATCAGGTAAAACCCCATCACTTAGCCTTGTTAAAATGCTTCTTTTAAACTCAAGTATAGAATCAACCCTTGTATATATCCCACCACTATCCTCGCACATAAATTTTAAAAAATCAAGATCAGTTCCCAAAGCAAAGCCATGCACTTTAACTTGATTTTCCTTTTTTTCTGGAGTGTTTTTGACTATATTTCTATTTAAATTTTTCATCATTTCCACCATGCTTTGCCAGCGGAATTTATCAAGTAAAGGCGTGGTTGAAATGACATAAAGTTCTTTTAGCAAGCCATTGTGCTTGGTAAATTGACTCATAATTTCTATCATGGCTACATTAAGCAAATATAGGCTTTGAGGATTAAAGCTTATTTTATCTATAGCTTCTACAAAATCTTCAGGCGTATAAAAAGGTCCCAAAACTCCATCTCTCATACTTTTATAATTATTCACAAAAAGCTTAGAAAGCGTATCTTTGTCTTTAAACACTCTTTTTGAGATAAAAGGAGCTATCTCTTTAAAAGCCTTTATATAAGCATGTACATCAAAGCTATTGCAGTAGATAAAGCCAAGCTCTTTACCAGCTTTTTTACGAAGTCTTATGCCAAAATTTTCATGCTCTTGAAAGAAATTATTGATAGTAATGCTAGTATTTTTACATACAGAAGTCACGATAAGACGCAAATTTTCATCAAAATGAAAGCTAAATTTCATATCATCGCTGATATATTTATCCCCTCTTAAAATCCCACCTCTTAAGATAGTTTCTTCAAAAACTATACGAGTTTCATCATTATAAGCAGTCGTTTCAACAATATCTTTATCATTAACATAGACAAAATTACCCTCAGTTATAAGAGCAGCTGAAGTGCTTTTAGTGCAATCTAAGCCATTTATAAGACTATCAAGACTTTCAAAAGCCTTAGTTTGATCTATAGTTTCTGGTATATCATTCATCTTAGCTCCTTCTTTATTCTTAGAAACACTATGATTTATTAAGGTTTATATAAGGTAAATAAGCAAAAACAAATAAAAAAGAATTCTTCATAACTTTTTTTAAAGAGCCTTGCAAGCTTTTTTTGTTTGTATTGATACGAATTTACACAAGTTAATTTTGCTTTAGATACTGCCTCAAAGTCTCTTATTGCAAAATAATCTTACCCCCCCCCCCCCATGCATTGCTTATAATTTATGATATATAACTTTTTTTAAAAAAAATTGCTAAATTTTGCTTTGTGTTTTGAAATTTAGCTAAAATTCGCTTGCACGAAAGATTTATAAAAGGATAAGTATGCAAAAAGAACCGATGAGCAAATTAGGCTATGAAAAACTTGCTCTTGAACTTGAGGACTTAAAAAATAAGCAACGCCCAGCTGTTGTAATAGAAATCGATACAGCCCGATCGCATGGAGATTTAAAAGAAAACGCCGAGTATCACGCTGCTCGTGAAAAACAAGCCTTTATAGAAGGTAGGATAGCTGAGCTTAGCGACTTGCTCTCACGCGCACAAATCATCGATCCAAGCTCTTATGAACATGAAAGCGTAAAATTTGGCTCAAGTGTTGTTATCATGGATATGGACACAGAAAAAGAGAGCAAATACACCATAGTAGGTATAGCAGAAGCTGATCTTGACAAGGGCTATATCTCTATAAATTCGCCACTTGCAAGGGCAATGCTAGGCAAAAAAGAAGGCGATGATTTTCGTGTAAAGCTCCCAAAGGGCGAGAGCGAATTTGAGATAATAAGCATTGCTTATGAGGCTTTAAAGCTTTAAACTTATGCAAGAATGTATCACAATTGAAAATCACGCTATATTTTTAGCTGATGCTCATGAAAACGAGCAAAGAAAAGGCTTTTGGGACTTTTTACAAGCCTTAAAACAGGGTGAAATTCAAAGCCCCCAGCTGATCTTAATGGGTGATATTTTTGATCTTTTAATCGGCGAGATAAAAGCCACGCATAACTTTGCAAAGCCTTATATAGCCTTACTTGAAGAACTTTGTGAAACAATGCAAATCATTTATATAGAGGGTAATCATGATTTTAATCTTAAAAAACTCTTTAAAAAAGTAAGGGTTTTTACACTTCAAGATCAGCCCTTAAAGGCTGTTTTCTTAAAAACTGAAGCTAATGAAAATAAAGCTATTTTAGAAGCTAACAAAAGACTTGAAAACCTTAAAACTATAGAATTTGATAATGTTAAGTGTGTTTATCTTGCCCATGGAGATATTTTTTTACCGCCCTTGCTTAGTTTTGCTCTAAAAAGCCTAAGAAATAAAATTTTACTTTACTTTTTAAATGCTTTAAATATACTCTTTTGCAATGCGATCTATAAAAAAATTCTTAGCAATCAAAATAAAAAAAATCTTTTTTTTGCTATCAAAGACTTTAAAAATTTAGCTCAAAAAAGAGTTTTAAACTATCCAAAAGATGGGAGTTTGATTATAGAAGGGCATTATCATCAAAACTTTACCTTAAATGAAAAAACAATAAAATATATAAATTTAGCGAGTTTTGCATATGAGAGAAGTTTTTTTGTAGTAGAATGCTCCTTGAAAGTCAAATTTCAAGAAAAGAAATTAAAGGGATAAGAATGTTTGACGAAAATATCGTAAAAACGGGTTCAAACGAAATGGAGCTTGTTGATTTTCGTATTTTCAAGCAAGGTCAAGATAAGGTGTATGAGGGAATTTATGGTGTAAATGTCTCTAAAGTAAGAGAAATCATCAAAATCCCAACCCTTACCGAGCTTCCGGGCGTGCCTGATTACATAGAGGGGATTTTTGATCTTCGTGGTGTAGTCATTCCGGTAGTCAATCTTGCAAAATGGATGCAAATCACCGAGCCAAAAGACTCTATGCTAAAACCAAGAGTTATTATCACTGAGTTTAGCAATACACTTATCGGCTTTATCGTGCATGAAGCCAAAAGAATTCGCCGAATTAACTGGAAAGATATAGAACCAGCCACTTTTTCAACGGGTTCAGGTGCACTTGATAAAGGTAAGATAACTGGCGTAACGCGTATAGAAAATGATGAAGTTTTACTCATCTTGGACTTAGAAAGCGTGGTTGAGGATCTTGGAATTTATACGCCAAAAACTGAAGTGGATTATTCAAGTATAGAAAAATTCAGTGGTATAGCTCTTACTTTAGATGATAGTTTAACTGCACGAAAAAGAGTAAAAGATATGCTTCAAAAAATGGGATTTCAAGTCGTTGAAGCAAAAGATGGAGTTGAGGGCTTGCAAAAGCTTAATGAACTCTATCAAGTGTATGGAAATGACATTAAAACTCAACTCAAAATCATCGTTTCAGATGTGGAAATGCCACAAATGGACGGCTTTCACTTTGCTGCACTCATTAAAGAAGATGAACGTTTTAAAACTATACCTATAGTCTTTAATTCATCACTTTCTAATGAATTTATGAGCGAAAAAGGCATACAAGAATCAGGAGGAGATGGGTATTTGGTTAAATTTAACGCCAACAACTTCTTCTCAGAAATCACCCGTGTTATCAAAGAACACGAAGCACAATATCAGGAGTAAATTATGGACGATATGCAAGAAATACTTGAAGACTTTTTAGTCGAAGCTTTTGAGCTTGTCGATCAAATCGATCATGATTTAGTCGAACTTGAGGCTAATCCGGGTGATTTAGAACTTCTTAATAGCATATTTCGTGTTGCGCACACAGTTAAGGGCTCATCAAGCTTTTTAAATTTTGATGTTTTAACCAAGCTTACACACCACATGGAAGATGTGCTTAACAAAGCAAGACACGGCGATCTTAAAATTACTCCAGATATCATGGATGTGGTGCTTGAGTCAATTGATAAAATGAAAACCTTGCTTAACTGCATACGAGATAATGGCAATGATACTGCTATAGGTATGGATATAGCACCAATTTGTGCTAAACTCACAGCCATATCTGAGGGTAATGGCACATCAGCAGAAGCCACACAACAAGAAAGTGCAAGCGAAGTAAAAAAAGAAGAACCAGCACCTGAGCCAGAAAAAGAAGTCAATGTCAATGAATTAAGTGATGCTGAAGTAGAAGCTGAAATCGAACGCTTACTTAAAGCAAGAAAAGCTGAAGATCAAGCGCGTCGTCAAGAAAAACAAAAAAACAATCCAGCTCCTGCAAAACCAGCTCCTGCTGCAAACGCACCAGCTGCAAAGAAGGTGCCAGCTCAAGGCGGATCAAGTGGTGCGGCTATGGATCAAACTATACGCGTTGAAGTGAAAAGACTTGATCATTTGATGAACTTAGTAGGCGAACTTGTTTTGGGTAAAAATCGCTTGCTTAAAATTTATGATGATGTTGAAGAACGTTATGAGGGCGAAAAATTCCTAGAAGAACTCAACCAAGTTGTTTCTCAACTTAGCGTTATCACAACAGATGTGCAACTTGCTGTGATGAAAACAAGAATGCAACCTATCGCAAAGGTATTTAATAAATTCCCACGCGTTGTAAGAGACTTAAGCCGTGAGCTTGGCAAGCAAATAGAGCTTGAAATTTCAGGTGAAGAAACCGAGCTTGATAAGTCAATAGTTGAAGAAATCGGCGATCCTATCATGCATATGATACGCAATTCTTGCGATCACGGCGTAGAAGAGCCTTCAGTAAGAGCTGCGGCTGGCAAACCTGAAAAAGGCATAGTGCAACTTAAAGCTTACAATGAAGGTAATCACATCGTTATAGAAATCACTGATGATGGAAAGGGGCTTGATGCCAATATGCTTAAGCAAAAAGCCCTTGAGAAAAATCTCATCACTGAAAAAGAAGCAAGCCAAATGACAGATAAAGAGGCTTTTGCGTTGATTTTTAAACCGGGCTTTTCAACAGCAGCTAAGGTTACAAATGTCTCAGGACGCGGCGTAGGTATGGATGTGGTGAAAACTAATATCGAAAAACTCAATGGCGTGATTGAAATCGATAGCGAATTTGGAAAAGGCTCTGTGTTTAAGCTTAAAATTCCACTCACTCTAGCCATTATCCAATCTCTACTTGTAGGCACACAAGAAGAATACTACGCTATACCACTTGCAAGCGTGCTTGAAACCGTGCGCGTGCCAATAGATAGCATTTACACTATAGAAGGCAAAAATGTGCTTCGCTTAAGAGATGAAGTGCTTTCACTCGTTCGTCTAAGTGATGTGTTTGGAGTTAAGCAGATCTTAGAAAGTGAAAGTCAAACTTATGTGGTAGTTATCGGCGTAGCTGAAAGCAAACTTGGTATCATTGTAGATACGCTTGTAGGACAAGAAGAAATTGTTATTAAGTCTATGGGTGATTATTTACAAAATATACAAGGTATAGCAGGAGCAACCATAAGAGGCGATGGACGCGTAACCTTGATCATCGATGTTGGCGTGATGATGAATTTAGCCAAAGAAATCAAAGTCGATATAAAAGCTCAAATTGAGTCAAATGTCAAAAAGCCTAAAGAACAGCCAAGTGATTATAATGTCTTAATCGTTGATGATAGCAAAATGGATAGAACCCTTATGCAAAAAGCTCTTGAACCACTTGGTGTAAGCATTATCGAAGCGACAAATGGGGTTGAAGCTCTTGAAGTTGTCAAGTCAAACGATAGAGAAATAGACGCTATGCTTATTGATATAGAAATGCCAAGAATGGACGGCTACACCTTAGCTGGCGAGATTAGAAAATACTCTAAATACCGCCAACTTCCACTCATTGCTGTTACCTCAAGAACAAGCAAAACGGATCGTTTAAGAGGTGTTGAAGTAGGTATGACAGAATACATTACCAAGCCATATTCTCCAGAATATCTTGAAAATGTTGTGAAGAAAAATTTAAAACTAGGATAGAAAATGAGTGATAAATTAAATCAAGTTTTCCAAAAACAGCAAGTGCAAATTTCTCAGCCCTATGAGAATAACAAAGAAGATGAAATTATACAACTTGTAGGGCTTGTTGTAGGCGATGAGGAGTATGCTATACCTATCCTTAATATCCAAGAGATCATTAAGCCCATAGAATACACCCGTGTGCCTAATGTGCCTGAATATGTTTTAGGCGTATTTAATATGCGGGGCAATGTAATGCCTCTTATTGATCTAGCTCAGCGCTTTAATCTAGGTGTTTCAAAAATGACACCACAAACACGTTATATCGTGCTTAAGGGCGAGGAAGCAAGCAGTGGTATAGGTGGAAGTGCTGGCTTTGTCATTGATAGACTTACAGAGGCTATTAAAATTCATCGCAACCGCATTGATCCGCCACCTGAAACTTTACTAAAAGAAAAGGGTATGATCTATGGTATAGGCAAAAGAGATGATAATATCTTTACTATACTTAAAGTCGAATCTCTACTCAAACGCGAATTTTAATGTTAAAACTTTGCGTCTTTGACTTTGACTCCACTTTAATGGACGGCGAGACTATAGATGAACTTGCAAAGGCTTATAAAGTAGGAGATCAAGTCGCTTTGATCACTCATAAGGCTATGAATGGCGAGCTTGATTTTTTTGAAAGCTTGCAAGCAAGGGTAGCTTTGCTTAAGGGTATGCCTTATGAGCTTGTGCTTAAAACTTGTGCAAATTTACCTTTGATAAAAGGTAGCTTAGAGCTTATCTCTCATCTAAAAGGCAAAAATATCAAAATCGCTGTATTTAGTGGTGGCTTTCACGAGGCTTTAAATGAAGCTCAAAAAACACTCAAATTTGACATAGCCTTTGCAAATTTCTTGCACCATAAAAACGAACTTTTAAGCGGACTTGTGGGCGGAGAGATGATGTTTTCAAACTCAAAGGGACTTATGCTTCAAAGACTTAAAAAGCTTTTAAATATAAAACAAGATGAAGTGCTATGCGTAGGGGACGGGGCAAATGATATTTCTATGTTTAAAGAAAGCGGACTTAAAATCGCTTTTTGTGCCAAAGAAGCCTTAAAAGCTCATGCTGACATTTGTGTTGAAAAAAAAGACTTAAAAGAAATCATTCAATATATAAATTAAAAAGGAAAAAAATGAAAAATTTCTCATTATGGTGCGATTTTGTTGAAGATAGCTTTTTAGATACTGAATTTGTAGAGCTTTTACAAAGTGGCAAAATCAACGGAGCGACTTCAAATCCAGCTATTTTTAAAAGCGCTATACTCAATCACCCAAGCTATAAAGCAAAAATCACCACACTCAAAGGCAAAAACGCAAAAGAAATTTATGAAAACCTAGCCATAGCTGACATAGCAAAGGCTGCTGATAAGCTTGCTTTAAACTTTTTAAAAAAAGATGATGGTTTTATCAGCCTTGAGATCGATCCACATTTACAAAGCAATACAGCTTTAAGCATAGGAGAGGCAAAAAGGCTTTACTCAGCCATAGGCAAACAAAATGTCATGATGAAAGTGCCAGCTACTAAGCAAAGTTATGAGGTGATGAGCGTTTTGATGAGCGAGGGTATCAGCGTTAATGCAACTTTGATCTTTTCGCTTGATCAAGCAAAAGAATGCTTTGAAGCTCTTAATGAAGGCTTAAAAGCCTTTCGCAAGAAAAATGTAGCCCTTAAAGGACAGCTTCAAAGCCCACAAGCTGTTATCAGTGTCTTTGTAAGTCGTTTTGATCGGCTTTTAAACAACAAAGTGCTTGATAAAAATCAAATCGGCATACTCAACGCCAGCCTTGCTTACACCCACATAAAAGAGCAAAATGAGCCAAATATACGCACCCTTTTTGCAAGCACAGGCGTAAAAGGCGATGATTTAGACAAGGATTATTATATCAAGGCTTTAAAATTCAAACACAGCATAAACACAGCTCCACTTGATGCAATCAAAGCTTATAAAAACTCGCCTTTGCTTGAGTGTGAAAGCAAGAGTGAGCTTGAAAAAAAATTGTATAAAAATATCTCTGAAGACAAGCTTGAAAAAGCCAGCAAAAACTTACTTGATGATGGCTTAAAACAATTTTGCATAGCTTATGAGGAAATTTTACAAGCTATTCAAAGCTAAAATACACCATTCAAACAAGTTTTATTTGCAACAAAGCTTGTTTGAATTTAAAACAATCGTATTAATTTCGTATTCAAACAAAGCTCATTTTCTTCTTTCAACCCCTAAAATTTGCTAAAGCTAACCGCTCTTGCTCCTTAAACCGAGGCAAAAGATAATTGATAAGGTGTAACTTGATAGACAAAATTAAGCCAATTATGAAAAATCACACTCGCATTTGATCGCCAACAAAAGCTTACTTTGCCATTTTCATCGTAGTAGTTTAAAGGCTTTTCTATACTCTCGCCTTTGTCTAAATCCCTTTTATATTCAGCATCAAGTGTAAATTTGGCATACTCTGGGTGTGCGAGTATAAACACATCTTTAAAATCCCTTATCATACTTATGCCACTTTGTTTGCCCTCAAGCAAAATTTTCAAGCTTTCATTTGCCCTAATTTGTGCCTCATTGATACCAGAATGCCTAGAATGAGGCATTTTCACGCGTTCATCAAGCCCACTTAAAAGCAAGTCCTCACTCACAAATTCGTGCTCAAACACACCAAAAAGCTTCTTTTTCAAAGAAATCTTTTGAATTTGATGAAAATGATATAAAGCTGCCATTGCACCCCAGCACAGATATAATGTGCTTGTGGTGTGTGTTCTAAGATAGCTTAAAACTGCAGCAAACTCTTGCCAATACACTACCTCTTCAAAATCCAAATGCTCAATGGGCGCTCCTGTAACGATAGCGCCGTCAAATTTCTGCCCCCTAATCTCATCAAGGCTCACATAAAAGCGATCAAGATGGTTTTTATCTGTATTTTTGCTCTCATAACTTTTTGTCTTTAGCAAGGTAATCTCAACTTGCAAAGGCGAGTTTCCAAGCAAGGATAAGAGCTGATTTTCTGTTTCTATCTTTGTTGGCATAAGGTTAAAAATCAGCACTTTTAAAGGGCGTATATCTTGAGTGATTGCCCTTGTTTCATCGATAATAAAGGTAAAATCTTTCAAAAGATTAAAGGCTGGAATTTCTTTAGGGATAATCAAAGGCATATTAACCCTCCTTTTCTATGGCTTGCTTTAAATCAGCGATAAGATCATCTGCGTCCTCAAGTCCTATGCTTAAACGAAGTGTGCTTGGCGTAATGCCAGCTGCTTTTAACTCCTCTTTGCTAAGCTGAGAATGTGTCGTTGAAAAAGGATGTATAATCAAACTCTTGCTATCTCCGATATTTACAACCAAAGAAAAAAGTTTAAGCTCATTACAAATTCTTTGAGCTGCCTCAAAACTCTTTGCTTCAAAGCTTAAAAGCCCACTTGCTTGATTATTTTTAAAATATTTTTGCAAAAGTTGATGATAAGGGCTTGTTTTTAAAGCTGGGTAATTCACCTCCTCAACCAAAGGATGAGCCTCTAAAAACTGGGCTATTTTAAGGGCATTTTGGCTGTGTTTTTGTATGCGAAGATCAAGGGTTTCAAGTCCTTGTAAAAGCTGCCAAGCATTAAAAGGGCTTAAACTTGCTCCTGTATTTCTAAGCCATTCAAGCAATACACGAGAACAAAAAAGCGGTAAATTTAAATCCGCATAAATTAAGCCATGATAGGCTTCATCTGGGGTGTTAAACTGAGTATAGCGAGGATTATTTATAAGCACTTCATTTAAGCCCTTTCTTTCAATGATTGCCCCGCCTAAAGTGCTTCCTTGCCCATTAGTATATTTAGTCAGACTATACACACTCACATCAACGCCAAATTCAAAGGGCTTGTGAAGAAAAGGTGTCCCAACAGTGTTATCACAAATACTGATAATATTATGCTTTTTAGCAATTTGTGTGATTTTTTCTGTATCAGCAATTGCAATTTGAGGATTTGAAAGACTTTCAAAGAAAATAAGCTTAGTTCTTTCATCGATCGCCCCTTCAAGCGTGCTTAAATCATCAAGATCAAAACTTTTACACGATATACCAAGCCTTTTAAGTGTATGCACAAACAAAGTCTGTGTTCCTCCATAAATTTTATCTGCATACAGTATATTATCTCCATACTCAGCAAGATTGAGCACTGCATAAAAAATCGCCGCACTCCCACTAGCCACCACAGCACTCATAGCTCCACCCTCAATAGCAGCAAGCCTTTTAGCAAGCACATCTATGGTTGGATTTGCCATTCTTGAGTAAGTAAAGCCTATCTCTTTAAGGCTAAAGCGATTTGCAGCTTGTTCTAGGCTTTCAAAACTATAAGCTGAGCTTTGATAAAGTGGCACGCTTGTGGTTCTTTTGCCTTCATATTCATAGCCTGCGTGTAGAGCTAAAGTCGCACTTGCATAATCATCATGTTTTAAATTTGGCATTTTGTTTTCCTTTTTTATTGGGTTTAAATCATAAAAGCACAAAGGCTTTTAACTTAAATTAAGTGTTAAAGATAAATAAAATAAGAGTTTTTAGCGCGCAAAAGCACGCATATTTGCCATAGAAGAAAAAAGGACAAGTGCTTGAATGAAAACAGACATATTCATTTGGCTTCTCCTTTTAAGTTTTTTTTGAAATTTTCATTGTAGCTTTTTTCATTGTAAAAGTCAAGTTTTTTTAAAAAAATAAAATTGGAATACTTTTTGCTTTTATATAAACGCAATATGATGAAAAGAAGGTTTTATGGACATTAATACAAGTTTTTCGAGTTCTAATACTCTTTTAACCCAAGCATTAAATGTAAATAATGAGAAAAAAAATATCCAAAATACTCAAGAAATTCACACCCAAGAGGTGAAAAATCCTGATTTAAAAGTTGAGTTTGAAACTCAAAGTTTTGCAAGTGAATTTGGCTTTAGAACTGATGAAAAAGGCATTTTTCAAAAGGATTTAAACCATGCTGCAAATTTACCTTTAAGTTATGAAATTAACATAAAAAGCGTGCAAAGTATAGCCAAAGAGCTTATGAAGCAAGATGAAAATTTAAGCTTTAGCAAAATCGACTTGCCCCAACTTTTAAATACTTATTACTTAGCTTTAAAAGCTGTTGAACCTGAATTTGCAAAAAATGATAATATTTATTTAAATCGAGGCGAGGTTGCTGGACTTTATCAAGGCTTTTCTACAAAAAGTGGAGATTTTTCAAGTGAAATTACACGTCTTTATAAAGGAGAAAACGAGCTAAATTCAGCCCTAACGCACAATCAAAACCTTATACCTTTAAACCTTGAAAACAAAATTATCAATTTTCACTTTGACTCAGCTATAAATAATACAAGCCAAAACGAGCTTATTAAGCCTTATTTAAACAAAGAAAGTGAAGTTTCAAAAAGCGGACTTTTGATGAATTTTATACACAAAGATATAAAAAGTGCCAACGAAGAAATAAATTTTTTCATCGAGCCGGTGAATTTAAATCTAAACTCACACCAAAATTTTTACAAAATGCTTCAAGGCGAAGGTTCTTTTGAGAACTATATTCAAGAGCAAAGCAAGGAAAGAATGAGCTTTGATTTGTATTTGTATGTCAATGGAGTAAGCAAACAAAACACACAAAGCGATAAATTAAACCTACTCTATCAACAATATCTTAACTATCAAAAAGACTTAAATATCGAAGAATTTACACGCTCAAGCTCGATTTATTCACTTTATACGCAAGCTTTAAATGCTGAATTTAAACAAATCAAGCAAGAAGCAAGCACACAAAGCGATCAAGAACAACTCAACCAAATCAATCAAACAAGACAAAACTCGCTTGAAAATTTCTACACTCAAAGACAAAAACAAGCAAATCTTAACAAAATCGTTCGCTCGTATATGAGCGTTATGTCGTGATTTCGCACAATTTTAAAATTTAATGGATAATTTTAAACTTATTTTTATTTTTTTGTGTTATTATTTGCAGATAAATTAACAAGATAAAATAAATCTTATTAAAAATAACTATCAATTTAATTAGTTTGTTTTTAAAAGCTTTATTTTTCGCAGATCAAAGGATAAAACACAATGAAAGTATATTTAGATAATAACGCAACAACAAAACTTGATCCAAGTGCTTATGAGCTTATGCAGCCGTTTTTAACCGAGCATTATGGCAATCCAAATTCGCTTCATCAATGGGGTTCAGCCACACATGCACCTTTAAGAGAAGCTATGGATAAGCTTTATGCTGGACTTGGTGCAAGGGATATTGATGATATAATCATTACTTCCTGTGCTACTGAGAGCATTAATTGGGTGCTTAAAAGCATTTATTTTGATTATATCTTAGGCAAGGAACGCGATGAAGTTATCATCTCTGGCGTTGAACACCCAGCCGTAAGTATGGCGGCTTTTTTTCTAAAAAGTCTTGGGGTAAAAGTTATTGATCTGCCCGTAAATAGCGAGGGACTTTGTAGCGTAGATGATCTTAAAAGCGTCATCAGTGAAAAAACAGCCCTTGTTAATGTTATGTGGGCAAACAACGAAACAGGCATGATCTTTCCTATCAAAGAGCTTGCCGAGCTAAGTCATGAATATGGGGCTTTATTTCACACTGATGCCACTCAAGCTGTGGGTAAGATCAAAGTTGATTTTAATGCTGCTGGGGTTGATCTAGCAAGCTTTTCAGCACATAAATTTCACGGACCAAAAGGCGTGGGTGGTTTATATATCAAAAAAGGCATTAAGCTCAGCCCGCTTTTACACGGCGGAGAACACATGGGCGGACGCAGAAGTGGCACGCTTAATGTGGCTGGTATAGTGGCTATGGGCGAGGCTTTAAGGATAGCAAATTTAATGCTTGATTATGAGGATTCTCATATCAAACGCTTAAGAGATAAGCTTGAAGATGCTATCTTAGCTCTACCTGATACAAGCGTGGTTGGTAGCAGAACAAATCGCGTGCCAAATACGATTTTAGCAAGCATTAAAGGTGTTGAAGGCGAGGCTATGCTTTGGGATTTAAATAAAAATGGCATTGCAGCAAGCACCGGATCAGCCTGTGCGAGCGAGGACTTAGAAAGTAATCCTATCATGGAAGCAATAGGCGCAGAAAATGATCTAGCCCACACTGCGCTAAGGCTTTCTTTATCAAGGTTTAATACTGAAGAAGAAATTGATTATGCAAGCGAGCAAATTAAGCTTGCAACCGAGCGTTTAAGGGCAATTTCAAGCACTTATGCATATATACCAAAAGCTTACAAAGAAAGGAATTAACATGGGAAAAAATAATTTAATCGGTGGATCTATTTGGGACGAGTATTCACAAAAAGTCCAAGACAGAATGAATAATCCTCGCCACATGGGTGAATTTACAGAAGAAGACGCTGCAAAAGCTAATGCTAGACTCATCGTAGCTGATTTTGGAGCTGAAAGCTGTGGGGACGCGGTAAGACTTTACTGGCTTGTTGATGAAAAAACAGATACTATCAAAGATGCTAAATTTAAAAGCTTTGGCTGTGGCACAGCTATAGCAAGCTCTGATACTATGGTTGATCTTTGCATAGGAAAGCAAGTCAAAGACGCAGTAAAAATCACCAACTTAGATGTTGAATTTGCAATGAGAGACAATGAAAACACCCCAGCTGTGCCACCTCAAAAAATGCACTGCTCGGTAATGGCTTATGATGTGATCAAACAAGCTGCAGCTCAATATATGGGTGTAGATGCAGAAAGCTTTGAAGATCAAATCATAGTGTGTGAGTGTGCTAGAGTTTCGCTTGGCACGATTAAAGAAGTTATTCGCCTAAATGACTTACACACAGTTGAAGAAATCACACAATACACCAAAGCAGGTGCATTTTGCAAATCCTGTGTTAAACCGGGTGGGCATGAGAAAAAAGATTATTATCTTGTAGATATTTTAGCTGAAACAAGGGCTGAAATGGAAAGAGAAAGACTTAAAATGGCTGCAACACATGATGATATGAGCTTTGATGAGATGACTATGGTAAAGCAACTTAAAGCTGTTGAAAGCGTTTTAGATACTGAAATTAGAGCTATGCTTCACAGCGATGGAGGGGATTTAGAAGTCATTGATATACAAAAGTCAAATGAAGGAAATGTGGATATTTATATACGTTATTTAGGAGCGTGCAACGGCTGTGCAAGCGGAAGTGGCGCAACTTTATATGCTATAGAAAATATCTTACAAGAAGAACTTAGCCCAAATATCCGCGTTATGCCGGTATGATAAGATTGTCTCAAAAGCTTCACAATGAGAGGCTTTTGAGCTTTTTTAGTTATTTTCTTTTGATTTTTTGTGAATTTTTTGGTATTGTTCTTAAATCCTGATAAAAAATAAGAATTTTTAAAAAGAAAAATAAATTTGCAAAAGCACGATTTTAAAGCTTTTGCAAATCTCATAAATAATTAAAGTTTAGACTCGTATCTTCTAAGCATATAAAGTCTTTTAAGCATTTTCTTGCGAGCTGAAATTTTTTGTTTTTTGCGAATTTCAGTCATAGGCTCAAAAAATCTTCTTGCTCTTACTTCTGTTACGACAAGATTTCTATCAACTTGTTTTTTAAATTTTCTATACGCTTCATCAAAGCTTTCATTAGCATGAACCTTAACTCCTGGCATTTACATCACCGCCTTTCTACTTTAAAATGAAAGGCAAATTATAACATAGTTTTCACCCATTTTTTCAAAAAGAGTATAAAAATTTAAAATTTGTTTTAGCATTCTTGTATTATAATCAAAGCTAATTGATAAAGAACAAGGAAAAAATATGAAAAATTTCATCACACATTATGCACGCAAACGATATACTAGCTTTATTATCATTACCTGTATCGCGTTGATCTTACCCTTTATCCGTATAAACAACAACCACTTTTTTTTACTCAGCTTTGATCATAAAAAGCTTGATCTTTTTTTCATCTCTTTTAGCACTCAAGAGCTTTATTTAATGCCATTTTTACTCATCTGTTTATTTTTGGGTATCTTTTTCATCACGACTTTAGGAGGGCGAATTTGGTGTGCGTGGTCTTGTCCGCAGACTATATTTCGCGTTATTTTTAGGGATTTAATCCAAACAAAACTTTTAAAAATTCGCACTTCCATAGCCAATAAACAAAAAAATTATGAAGGAAAAATCCTTAAAAAAATACTTGCTGTTTTGATTTTTTACGCTCTTTCTTTAGTGGCTGTGAGTAATTTTTTGTGGTATTTTGTGCCACCTGAGGACTTTTTTGCTTATATTCAAAATCCGGGCGAGCATTTGCTTTTAATGGGAATTTTGTTTGTTGCCTCGTTTTTTCTCACTCTTGATGTATGTTTTTTGGCTGAAAATTTTTGTATTTATGTATGCCCTTATGCAAGAATACAATCTGTTATGTTTGATACTAATACCATTCAAGTTATTTATGATGAACACAGAGGTGGCAAGGTTTTTGATGGAGCGACAAAACTTTATAAAAAACCTCCGCAAGGTGAGTGTATAGGCTGTGAAGCCTGTGTGGCTGTGTGTCCAACGCATATTGATATAAGACGCGGTATGCAGCTTGAATGTATTAACTGCTTAGAATGTGCTGATGCTTGCTCTAAGATACAAGATAAGTTCAAGCGAGAAAGTCTCATCAACTGGACGAGTTTTGAAGCTGTAGAAAAAAGGCAAAAAGTGCGGTATTTTCGCTTTAGGACTATAGCCTATTGCATTGTTTTAGCCGTAGCTGTGATAATTTTGATTTTTATGGGAAGCAAAAAAGAACATATGCTCTTAAATATCAACCGCAGCAGCGAACTTTACCACATAGAACAAAAAGACGGAAAAACTGAAGTAAGCAATGCCTATGTATTTTTGTTTGATAACACTGATAATAAAGCCCATGAGTATTATTTTAAAGTAGAAATTCAAGGAGATGAAAATGCTTTAAGCATAGTGCGTCCAAGTAAGCCTTTTACCCTTAAAGCTGGAGCAAAAAGCAAACAAATCGTTGTTTTAAAAACTGAAAAAAATCTTAGCAAAAACAAAGATCAAGATACGATTTTACCACTTAAAATCACAGCCTTTGCTCTTGATGAAAGCGAAAAGATCAAGGTTGAGAGGGAAAGCATTTTTGTGTATCCAAAAGATATACAAAAAGATTAAAGTTAAAAGCGTAAGTAAAACAAGTGCGTAGCGTTTAAGTTAATCTTTAACTAAGCTTTTTTTGTTACAATGAAAGCTTAAATTTTTCTTGAATATGGAGTTTTGATGAGTAAAGCAGATATTGTTGTAGGCATACAATGGGGCGATGAAGGCAAGGGTAAGATCGTTGATAAGCTTTGTGAAAATTACGACTTTGTGTGTAGAAGTGCTGGCGGACACAACGCTGGACACACAATCTGGGTAAATAACCAACGCTACGCCCTTCATCTCATACCTTCAGGCATTTTACACCCTCAATGTATCAATATCATCGGCAATGGGGTTGTAGTTTCTCCAGAAGTACTCATCAGCGAAATGGCTCAGTTTGACAATCTCAAAGGCAGACTTTTCATCAGCGATAGAGCGCATTTAAATCTAGCTCATCATACTTTAATGGATATAGCCAAAGAAAAGCTTAAAGGTGCAAATGCTATAGGCACTACAGGAAAAGGCATAGGACCAAGCTATGCTGATAAGATTAGTCGTGTAGGACACAGAGTAAGTGAGCTTTTAGAACCGCAAAGGCTTTGCGAAGCTTTGTTTGAAGACTTTGAAAACAACAAAATGCTTTTTTCTTTGCTTGAAATTCAAATCCCACAAAAAGAGCAGCTTTTAGCAGATTTAAAACGCTATAGCGAAATTTTAAGTCCTTTCATCACAGATACAACAAGAATGCTCTGGAAGGCTCTTGATGAAGATAAAAGAGTGCTTTTAGAAGGTGCGCAAGGCTCTATGCTTGATATTGATCATGGAACTTACCCTTTTGTAACAAGCTCAAACACCATTTCAGCAGGCGCTTTAACAGGACTTGGACTTAATCCCAAAGAAGTAGGAAAAATTTTAGGCATAGTTAAAGCTTATGCTACAAGAGTGGGAAATGGAGCTTTTCCAAGCGAGGATAAGGGCGAAGATGGCGAAAAAATAGCTCAGATTGGCAAAGAATTTGGCACAAGCACTGGTAGAAAAAGACGTTGTGGCTGGTTTGATGCTGTGGCTGTGCGTTATGCAGCTCGTTTAAATGGGCTTGATAGCCTTGCTTTGATGAAACTTGATGTGCTTGATGGCTTTGAAAAGGTAAAAATTTGCAAAGCTTATCGTTATAAGGGCGAAGAGATTGATTATATGCCAAATGATTTGGAAAATGCTGAGCCTATTTATGAGGAGCTTGAGGGCTGGGATAAGGTTTTTGGTATCAAAGACTTTGATCTTTTGCCACAAAATGCAAAGCTTTATCTTAAACGTTTAGAAGAACTTTGCGGAGTAAAGATCGGCTATATCTCAACAAGCCCAGAAAGAGATGACACTATAATCTTATGAAAAGCAAATATAGCTCGGTTTTAAAGGTTAAAAAACAAGGGCTTGATAAGGCTGAGCAGAATTTAAGTCAAGCAAAGCAAAGACAAGCGCAAAATGAACTTGCCTTTCAAAATGCAAGCTTAGAATGTGCAAACTTTGTCCTGCCACAAAATGGCAACACACAAATGCTTAAACAAAGTCTTGAAATGCTTGAAATCGCAAGAAATGTTAAAGAAAGAGCCAAAGAAAAACTTGAGCTAAGTCAAAAAGAAGTTTTGCATTATCAAACCCTTTATAAAAGGGCTTCTTTGGATTATGAAAAGATCAAATACTTACAAAGTGAAGAATTCAAAGCTATGCAAAAACGTCTTAAAAAAGAAGAGGAAAAATTCCTCGATGAAATCGCTATAAGCAGACATTTTTATGGAGCAAAAGATGAGTAAAAAAAGTATTTTTTTTATAGTTTTAAGTTGTAGTTTTATCTATGCCTTGACAAATGAAGAGCAGTATTTAGAGACAAGAAGACAGCAACTTGAAGTGCAAACTCGTGAATTTGATGAAGCAAAACAGGCTTTAGAAGCTTATAGAGCTTCTTTTGAAGCCTTGCAAAAAGAAAGGTTTGAAGCCTTAGCCAAGAAAGAAGCCGAATTAAACGCAACTTTAGCCAAAATAGAACAAACAAAAGCTGAAAATGAAGAACTTTTAAGAAGAAGTGAAGCTAATTTAAAAGCGATTAATTCAAAAACAAGTGATAGAGTAAAAGAAATTTACTCGCAGATGAAAGATACAGCAATTGCTGATGTGCTTAGTGCTATGGACGCTGAGGAGGCAAGTAAGATCATGCTTTCTTTAGACTCAAGAAAAATTTCAGGCGTGCTTTCAAAAATGCAAGCAGCCAAAGCAAGCGAATTAACCCTGCTTCTTAAAAAACAAGGGGATTTAAACGCAAGTAGTGAATGAGTTATGTTGTAAATTTTAACTTGCTTTTAATTCACAAAAACTCCCCAACTCCCCCTTTCGTTTTTTTTTTTTTTGATATAATGCTTTTTCATTTTTAAAAACAATAAATTGAAAATAACAAACAATATA
>NZ_QHLL01000008.1 GCF_006864535.1 Campylobacter sp. MIT 12-8780 | reverse complement strand
AAGCCCCCCCCCCCTGTGTAGCATTATTCTCAGCTAAAGCTAGCGTTACAGCTAAGCTTAAACCAAGACAAATTCTTTTCATTGTTTTGCTCCCTTTTTTGTCTTTAAATTTTCAAAAGTAAAATGATAAATCATAAGAACTTAAAATTATATTAAAAATAATAAATTTTATCAATATATATGTATTTTGTAGTAATGGTGGTGGTGAAAAATTTTAGTCATAAATGCAAAGCAAGCTCTGATCGCTTGCTCTTTTTAAAATTTAATTAGCCTAATTCCTCATTCAAAAAGCTCAAATTGATCAAAAAGAGTTTTGTCTTGCTTGATGATATTTCTTAAAATCAAGCCATCAACCACACTTTTATCACAATCCGTCTGCTCAGGCCAAGCCCTTGTATAGCCTTCAAGCTCGCCTTTTGCACTTGCATCAACGCCCACACATTCATCTTTGATAAAAATGTCTCTTTGCGCATCTATGTTATTTGCCACACGCCAAAGGAGCATATATGGGTTTTCTAGGTGGTTGTTTGTATCTAAAAAGATGAGAATTTTAAAATGTTTTTTAAGTTTTAAAAGCTTTTCAAAAAGTTCTTTATGCGCTGTTTTTTTATCTACCAAAATGCAAGTTATAGGACTTTTACTTTGTATAAAAAACTGCTTTAAGGCTGTGATATTTTCATCAACTTGCTTAAAAAGCTCAAGTAAAGCCTCATCATCTAGTTTTTCAAGCTCATCTTTGCTAAGCTCATCATTTGTCGCATCAAGCCCAAGTTTTCCGCCAAAACAAGCATTTGGCGAGGCATGATCAAGCTGATCGCACACCCCACTACTAATAAGCAAATTTTCAGTCTTAAAGCGGTTTAAAATATGCAAAATCAAAGCCTCATAATCCTCAAGGCTAGGTGCTTTTTCATCGACAAAAACAGCATGCTTGACAAAACTCATCTGCCCTACTCCCCAAAAAGCGTGCATAATTTGCTGGGCGTGTGCTGGGTAGTTTGGCTTGATCTTTGCTAAGATGAGATTATGAAACACTCCATTTTCAGGCATTTTATAATCAATCAAATCAGGCGTAGTGGTTTGCAAAAGTGGCAAAAATACCCTTTCTGTGCCAAGTCCCATCACTCTATCTTCAAGCGGAGGCTTACCTACAACCGTGGCTTGATATACAGCATTTTTCTTAGCAAAAATTTTTTCCACCTTAATCACCGGAAAAAGCTCAGCTGGAGTATAAAAACCGGTATGATCGCCAAAAGGACCTTCAAGTTTAAATTCATTCGTATCCACAAAGCCTTCGATGACTATATCGCTATCTTTTGGGACAAAAAGCTCATTGCTTTCGCATTTTACGAGTTGGGCTGGGTGTTTTTTGATAAAACCATAAAGCAAAAGCTCAAAAATTCCCTTTGGTAAAGGAGCTTGAGCGCACCAAATATAAAGTGGATCACCGCCTATAGCTATGCTTACAGGCATTTTTTTGCCAGCTTTTTTGTATTCGTTGAAAAAATGTGTGCTGTCTTTGTGAATTTGAGTGTGAAATAAAAGCTCATTTTGAGCGCTAACTTGCAAGCGATACATACCAAGGTTATTTTGCGTGCCATCAAGGTTTTGAGTATAAACTTGTCCCATAGTGATAAACTTGCCAGCGTCCTTGCTCCAAGTTTTTAAGATAGGCAGTTCATCAAGACTTTTTAGAGTTTTAAATTTAAAGTCTGCTTGCAAGCTTTTAGCGCGTTTTGGTGGGACATTTCTAAGGCTAAAAAGGGTTTTAAAAAAGTCAAGCTTTGCACCAAAATTCGTAGGGATATGAAGCTTTAAAAGACTTGCTATTTCGCTTGCTACTTCTTCATAATCCTTGCCAAAGGCTAGATGAAGGGCTTTTTTATTGCAAAAAGTATTCATTAGCACATTAAATTCATAGTTTTTGTTTTCTTTTCTATTGATAGCATTGGTAAAAAGCAAAGCCTTACCTTCCTCGCCTTTTTTGGCTTCTATATAGGCAATATGAGCCATTTCAAGTTCTGTATCAATTGGATCTGATATGACTTTAAGTAAGTTGTTTTCTTCTAAAATTTTAATGAATTTTTGCATTATTTTTTCCTCTTATATCATCTTTTCAGCCTCTTTTAAAAGCTCTTTTGCGCCTTGCTTGATGAAGTGTTGAGCTAAGCTAGTTCCAGCTGTGTTGTATTCAGCTTTTTTAATCACAAGTTTTTCTTGAAGTATTTTACTTGCATCAGGTAAGCCCAAAATCGCTCTAAGCTCTATCTCATCGCCATTTATCTTTGCATTTATACCGATTGGCACTTGACAACCGCCTTCAAGCTCTTTGATAAAATCTCTTTCTATCTTGCTTTCAATGCTTGCATTTTCATCATTTAGGCATTTTAAAAGCTCTAAAACTTCCTTTTTATCAACGCTTTCTATACCAAGTATGCCTTGAGAAGCCGCTGGTATCATCTCATCAAGACTAAAGGTATAAGTAAATTTTACAAGCTTATTTAAATTTAAACGTTCAATGCCAGCTTGAGCTAAAACTATAGCATCAAACTCGCCTTTTTTAAGCTTTTCTATGCGAGAATTAACATTTCCCCTTAAAGAAATGATGTTTAAATCAGATCGCAAGGCAAGCAGCTGCATTTTGCGTCTTAGGCTTGTCGTGCCTATCTTAGCGCCCTTTGGCAAGGCTTGAAAGTCTTTGAATTTATCGCTAAGTAAGGCATCATTTGGGCTGTGTCTTTTACAAAGTGCAGCTAAAACAAGCCCGTGCGGTAAAAAACTTGGCACATCTTTAAGGCTATGCACCGCAAGCTGGGCTTCTCCTCTTAGCATGCTTTCTTCAAGCTCTTTGGTAAAAAGCCCTTTTCCACCTATCTTAGCCAAAGGACTATCAAGCAAAACATCGCCTTTTGTCTTAAAGCCTTGAAGTAAAAGCTCTAAATTCTTATGCTCTTTTAAAAGGCTCGCTTTGACAAATTCGCTTTGCCACAACGCAAGTTGGCTTTTTCGTGTTGCGATTATGAGCTTCATTTTTACTCCTTAATGATCTCTACATCAATGATTTCTTCATCATATACTTTGCTTTTGCTAGGTTTTTCTTCCCTGCTAAAATTTGCAAAGGCTTGTTTTTGTCTTTTTTTACCTTTAAAAATAAGGGCAAAAATCAAGATAAAAAAGGCTATACACGAGCTTAAAACACCCGGCACTATAAATAAAAAAGCAGCGATTATATAAGCAAATTGAGCAAGCATTTCCTTAGGACGCAAAAGCTGAAATTCAAGCATATTTTTCCAAAATACAGCAAGCAAGATCACGCCTACAATCACACTTACAAGCAAAAAAATCAAAAAATTTCCAAAGCCAAAAGCAAAAACAAAAAGCACGCTTGCTAAAAGCTCAAGCAAAACAAAAGGAAAGATAGAAAAGCGGTAGTAATTCATGATAAAGCTTTCTTTAGTTTTTCTTCAAGTTCGTTCAAATCAGCACTCAAACGAGTTTTTTCGAGCTTTTCTCGCTTCACAAGCTCAACAAAGCCTTCTTCTAAGCCCTTGCCTATGATTAAAGCATAAGAAAAGCCCATAAGCTCAAAATCATTGATCTTTACTCCATAACGTTCATTTCTATCATCAAAAAGCACAGAAAAACCTTGCTGAGTAAGTTTATTATAAAGTTCTTCGCCAAGCTTAAAGGCTTTTTCATCTTTGATATTTGAGATGATGATATGCAAAGCAAAAGGTGTGAGTGTTTTGTTCCATACTATGCCTTTTTCATCATGGCTTGCCTCTACAGCTACAGCCACCAAACGACTTACACCTATGCCATAACACCCCATATAAAAAGGTTGAGCTTTGCCATTTTCATCTAAGAAATTCGCATTCATCGCGCTTGAATACTTCGTGCCAAGCTTAAAAATGTGTCCTACTTCTATGCCTTTACTCATCTTAAGCACCCCACCACAACACGCACAAGTATCATTTTCTTTTACCTCGCACAAGTCTTTAAAACGATCTTTGTTAAGATTGCTGACATTTATGCCTACAAGATGATAGTCTTTTTCATTGGCGCCCATGATCATATTACTTTCTTCATAAAGCTCATTATCCACATAAAAATCAATGTCTTTTAAGCCCACAAAGCCGATAAATCCGGGTGTTAAACCAGCTTCTATAAGCTCGCTTTCTTCAGCATCTACTATATCAAGAGCATTGCAAGCATTTTTAGCCTTTGTTGTTTGTAAATCATCATCGCCTCTTAGAAAAAACACAACCATTTTACTTTCATTTTCATAAATAGCCCTTTTCACCACAGCTTTTATAGTATAAAACTCAGCGATTTTAAAAAATTCAGCCACAGCCTTGATAGTTTTTGTATTTGGAGTGTGAAATTTGCTTGCGTAATTTGCTTCAGGACGCTCTTCTTTGCTCGTTCTTTTAGCTCGTTTTGCAGCCTCGATATTTGCCGCATATGAGCAGTTTTGACAAATGATGATATCATCTTCGCCACTTTTTGCAAGCACCATAAATTCCTTACTTCCACTTCCTCCAATGGCTCCACTATCAGCCTCAACAGCCCTAAAATCAAGCCCTAAACGAGTAAAAATCCTTGAGTAAGTCTCAAACATATTATCAAACTCAGCCTTTAAGCATTCTTCATTTGCATGAAAGCTATACGCATCTTTCATCACAAACTCACGACACCTTAAAAGCCCAAATCTAGGACGTGCTTCATCTCTAAATTTAAGCCCTATTTGATATAAATTTAAAGGCAGTTGCTTGTAGCTTGTGATTTTGTTTTTAACCACGCTTAGCATGGCTTCTTCATGTGTTGCACCCAGCACAAATTCATTTTCTTTTCTATCTTTAAAACGCAAAAGCTCTTTTCCATACGCTTCATACCTTCCACTTTCTTGCCACAAAGAAGCTGGAGTTACAAAACTTAAGCTAGTTTGCAAGGCACCTGCTTTATCCATTTCCTCTTTAATGATAGTTTCTATCTTATCATACACTTTTTTCCCAAGCGGTAAGAAATTATAAAGCCCACTACCAATTTGCTCGATAAAGCCTGCCCTAAGCAAAAAAATATGACTTGCTAAAATCGCATCTTTTGGGCTTTCTTTGGTGCTTGGTGCGTAAAATTTACTCATTTTCATCAGCTATCCTTTAAATTTAATTCACATTTGTATTCATTTAAGCCAGATTTTTCATTTTCTAAAGCAAAAACATAACGCAAAGCATTGATGATAGTATCACTTTGAATTTGCCCTTCAAGTTCTTTAAGCCTTAGTGTTGGCGTGTGCAAAAAGGCTTTAAATACTTGATGAATGAGCTTTCTTGCCTCTTCCTCATCAGAACCTTTCAAATAACCCTTTTTTAAAGCCTTGCTTAAAATTTCTTGAGAACAACGTTTTGCCTCAAGCCTTAAATCCTTAATGATAGGTGTTAAGGTAAGTTTGTTTAAATACCTAAAAAAGCTTGCTGTCATAGTGCCAATGATCTTATAGGCTATCTTAGCTTGTTCCTCTCTTAAGGCAAGATTTGTTTTTACCACTTCTTCTAAGTCATCTACGGCAAAAACTTGCACATTTTTACTTTGTTTTAAGTCAATATCCCTTGGCACAGCTATATCAAAAAAATAACGCGTAAAGCTCACTTCTTTAAGCATAGTATCAGTGATGATATAATGAGGCGAATTTGTAGCCGAGAAAAAAAGCTCATATGTGTTAAGATAGTATTCAAGCTTATCAAGGCTATCAATTTCTACGCCTCTACCAAGCTTCAAGGCAAGTTCTTTGGCATTATCTAAGCTTCTATTAAGCAAAATAATATGAGCCCTTGCGGTAAGCAAATGCTTACATGCTAGCTCGCTCATCTCTCCAGCACCGATAACTATAACCTTTCTGCCTTCTAAAGAAAGTAGTTCTTTAGCCTTAGCCACAGCTACAGAAGAAACGGAGATGGGGTTTTTAGAAATTTGCGTTTGAGTGCGAATCGCAGCTGCGCATTTAAAAGCATAATGCACCGCCCTTGAAAGATGAATATCACAAAATTTATGCTCCAAAGCAAAGATAAAAGCGTCTTTAAGCTGTCCAGCGATTTGAGTTTCGCCTACAACTAAGCTATCAAGTGAGCTAGCCACTGAAAAAAGATGATGAATAGCCCCTGTATCTTCAAAAATATCAGCTCTGTTATAAAGCTCATTTGTATCAAGTTTGTAAAACTCAGCCAAAACGCTAGCTAGCAAATAACCAGCCTTGTTTTTATCTTTAACAAAAGCAAAAATTTCAACCCTATTACAAGTGCTTAAAAGCAAGCATTCTTGTATATTTTGATGTTTGATAAGCTGGGAAAGAAATTGTTTTTTTGTTTCTTCATCTGAAAAAGAAAATTTCTCACGCAAAGCAAGTTCTGTGTTTTTATGCGTCCAGCTTATACAAAAATAAGTCATTAAAACTCCCTATTTATCATCGTTTTAGCGATATCTTCTAAGGCTTCATTATGATAATTTTCTATGGCTTTTAAAGCTCTTTGCGTATAATCTTTTGCCAAAATAAAACTTTGATCTAAATAAGGAGCGATGATACTCTTAAGCCAAACTGCTTCATCTTGACTGAGCTCTTTTTTAAACAAGCTTTTAAGCCTTGTTTTTTCATCTTGGGCTAAGTTTTTATATGCAAAGATATATGCTAGGGTGCATTTTCCTTCTTTAAAATCATTCATCGCTGGCTTTCCAAGCGTTTGTGCGTCATTTTTAATGTCTAGTATATCATCTATGATCTGAAAGGCTATGCCAAGATTTTTACCATATAAAGCAAATTTTTCTTCATCAAAACCAGCTAGTATCGCCCCACACCGCGCACTTGCTTCAATCAATGCTGCAGTTTTATGATCGATCATCTCAAGATAAGCCTTTTCATCATCATTAAAACTTTTGCTTAATTCTATATCCATAAGTTCGCCTTTTGAAAGCTTTAAAACAGCATTTGAGATAATTTTTGCAAAAGTTGAGTTAAGCTTTGAAAGCTCAAAAAAGGCTTTAGAGTATAAAATATCGCCTAGCATAATCGCATTTTTAGCCCCAAATTCAGCATTAATGCTTTTTGCCCCTCGTCTTAACTCTGCTTCATCAATAACATCATCATGAAGCAAGCTTGCAAGGTGGATAAGCTCTATCAAAGCACAGATTGTAAAGGCTTCTTGGCTTGGCTTGGCTATATTTAAAAGAAGCTTTGAACGGAGTTTTTTACCTGATTTGAGCTTTGAGCACATTAAAAGTATAGGTTTATACTCCAAATCTTTTACAAAATTTGTTATAAACTCATCAATTTCTTGCACTTTTTATCCTTTGTTCTAATTTTCTTGATTTAATGGTGCTTGAGGGTTAGTCTGCCCTGTTTCGTTTGGCTCTAAAACTTGAGGTGCTTGCTCTGTTTGAGGAGCTGGTTGAAGGCTAGCATTTTTTTCCTCACTAAAATAAATCCCCGGAACTATCTTTGTTGCATCACTTGTCTTACTTGGATCAAGTTTATTTGGATCTAAAAAATCCACAGCTAGCCTTGCTTGCTTATCCTCGATATACACCTTAAATTTAGCTTCTCCTCTTGAAAAATCACTAAATTCTAAGATAAGTCTGGCTCTATCTATGTGAGGATTGGTATAATCAGGGATCAAAGTTTGAGTCGCCCAGTTAAGATTCCTACGTAAAGCCAAAACAAACTGCCTTGAAAATTTGCGGTATCTTGTATGTATGATGATTTTATTTGTATCAAAAAGAGTCCAATAAAAGTCAAAATTTTGTTTGTCATTATATGCAAGTTCAGTAATACTCACAGAAGCTCGTTCATCTTTTTTAAGGCTAAACTCATAACTATGCTCAAACACAGGAGCAGCTGCAAAACTTACACAAATAAGCAAACAACAAAGAGTGATTACCCTCATCTATCCTTCTTGTCCTAAAATTTTAGCTCCAAGCTCTATATAATAATCATTTAAACGCTCTTGAATCAAAAAGTCATTTTCCATCTTATAAAGCTCAAGTTCATCTTCACTCACGCCCTTTTGCTCTAAAAGCTCAAGCATAGCGATATGCTCGCTTATAAAAGCTCTTAAGCACTTCTCAACAGCCCCCAAAGGTGCGTGTCTTAAAGTCTCAAAAAACTTCTCTTCAGGGCTTTTAGAAAACATTTCATCAAATATATCCACAACTACTGCCTTTTATGCTTTTATCTTAAACTAAAACTTACATTATAGGATTTATTAAATTAAAAGAGAATAAAAAGGCTCAAAGCAAGACTTTTTTACCCTTTCTCAACCTTTTTAAAAAAATACTCTATTTTAGAGCCATTCTTTTAAAAAGCACATTTTCAATCAAGCCTTAAATCCTTATACAAAATACTTCAACGCCCTTTCATAGTCTTGTTTGGTATCTATGCCTATACTTTTTGTTTGTATTTCAAGCATTTTGATTTTTTTGCCATTTTCTAGGGCTCTAAGCTGCTCAAGCTTTTCAGCTTGCTCTAAATTTGAGCTTTTTAAGGTGCAAAACTCATTTAATGCCCTTACACTATAAGCATAAATGCCTAAATGTGCTTTAAAGGCTTCATTATAATCTGCTCTTTCAAAAGGAATTTTTGAGCGAGAAAAATAAAGGGCGAAATTATCTTTATCAAGCACGACTTTAACAAGATTGCTATCTTGTGCTTGCTCGCTCGTGCAAGTTTTAAAACAACTTGTCATAAAGGCTGTAATATCTAGGTTTTGCTGACTAAATTCTTTAAATTTATGTAAATTTTCTGGCTCTATAAAAGGCTCATCAGCTTGGACATTGATGATTATCTCATCATCTTTTAAGCCCAAAAGCTTGCAGGCTTCATTAAGCCTATCTGTGCCACTTTCATGTTCTTTGCTTGTAAGCACAGCCTTAAAGCCATGCTTTTTAGCCTCATCAAGCACTTTTTCATCATCAACAGCTATACATACTTCATCAACACCCTTTACTCTTAAAGCAGTTGCGATAAACATAGGCACACCTTTAATCTCGCATAAAATCTTTTCAGGCATTCTGCTTGATTTTAACCTTGCTGGTATGATAATCATTTCTTTATCCACCTTAAAATTTCATCTTTTAAAGCTCTTGCTTCATAGCTTTGAATAGCTTGTTTTTCAAGATCAAAAAGATCTAAAAGCTCGGTTTTTATCCCCTCGCCGTAAGCTTCAGCGATCTCTAACATCGCTTCTTTTTCATCATTGCAAGGCTTGTTAAATAAAGCTTCATACATACTTGGCACAAATTTACTCCACTCAGCTGTTGAAGTAATGAGTGTAGTTTTATGCGGATTTAAAAGCTTAAAGCAAGTTGCAGTGTGTGGATCGATGATGGCGCTTTTTGAGAAGTCTTTGATAAAATGCTTACATTCTAAATCCGTGCAAAAATCAGCCTCAAAATCCTCTTTTAAGCTCTCAAGCTCGTTTTTTGTGAGTTCAAAATGAAGTTTTTCTTTTAAAGCATTCATCAGCTCAAGCGTTCTTACATCGCCAAATTGATCAAAAAGCAAACGTTCTATATTTGAAGATATGAGTATATCCATAGCTGGAGAAAGCGTTTTAACCAGCTTTTTGCCTCTTAAATCATATTTGCCTGTGTTAAAAAATTCACTTAAGATATTATTTGCATTTGAAGCGATCTTTATACGCTTGATTTTTGCCCCCATTTTTTTAGCATAATACGCCCCCAAAGCATCGCCAAAATTGCCACTTGGTATGATGATCTCAAGTTCTTTATCTATCTTTATACAAGCATAATAATGATAAATGATTTGAAACAAAATGCGTGCAAAATTCACTGAATTTGCTGCTGAAAGCTCTATGTTTTCAGTCTTTAAGGCTTGCTTAAACTCAGTATCATTAAGCAAAGCTTTAAGCGTGTTTTGGGCTGTATCAAAGTCGCCATTGATTGCAAAAACTTTGAGATTGTCCTTATCTAGAGCTCTCATTTGCAAGGCTTGAAGCCTACTTGTGCCAGCCTTTGGGTATATGCATACAACTTTAACTTGGCTATTTTCAAAGCTTTTTAAAGTCGCAGGTCCAGTATCTCCACTTGTCGCGCAGCACACAAGGAAATTTTTACCCTCGCTAAAACGTTTTAAAAGCACTCCAAAAGGCTGTAAAGCCATATCTTTAAATGCTCTTGTTGGTCCATGATAAAGCTCGTTGATAAAAAGTTTTTCACTGATTTTATTTAAACGCACAGGACAAGTTTCATCATCAAAACTTTTATAGCTTTTTAAAGCCTCTTTAAAATCCTCGTCAAAGCCAAATTCAAAGCTTTGAATAAGCTTTAAAGCAAAATCATTATAACTTAAGTCTTTATACGCATAGCCGTTAAACTTGGGTAAGCTTAATGGCGCATACAAACCGCCTAAATGAGCAGCTGGATTAAGCAAAGCTTCTTTAAAAGAAACGCTTTGACTTTTATCCCTTGTTCCTACTAAAAGCATTTTTATCCTTTTATATCAAAGTTTTTAAAGCTTTTTATATAATTCATCAAAGCTTCTTTTAAGCTTGACATTAACTCAAGCTCAAGCTTGATAAGTTCATACTTAAAGCCCATATCCTTAACCTTGACAAAGTCCTTAAAAGTCAGCATTAGTGTATCACAATTATGCTTTTTTAGCAAATTTTCAAGCTCGCTTTTTTTATAATCATAATGATCTTTAAAAAAATAACACGCCCTTGCCTTGATGAAATGCTCATACAACCTAAAAGGCTTGGCTATAGAAGCGATTAAAACTGCTTTTTGATTTTCTTTCACATAAGAATACCGCACAAAATCCCTACCCTCAATAGCTATAAAATCAGCCTTTTTAGCATAACTTGGCGGCAAACGATACGCTCCGCTTGGCAAGCTGAAATTAAAATAAGGTTTTGTTTTGCCCTCAAGCAAAAGATCAAATTTCTTGATGTGAAATTTAGAAAAAGCATCATCAAGCAAAATGATACTTGCTCCTAATTCAAGAGCTTTTTGTATGCCTTTTACCCTATCTTCACTCACGATCACGCCATAAATTGCCTTTTCAAAGGCGTATTCCATAGCCTCATCGCCACTTTGCTCTACACTACAAAGTATTTTTTCACCAAGTTTTACGCATATTAAGCCCTTGCTTTTTCGCTTATAGCCTCTTAAAATGATAAAAATTCTAGGTTTCTTTGAGCCTTGTTGTGATAAAAATTCTTGCAAAAATACAGCTATAGCCTTACACATGGGTGTTTTTCCATTTCCACCTAAGCTTAAATTTCCAACGCTAATGATTGGCACTTCAAAGGCTACTTTTTTCTTGAATTGAGTGTTTAAAATAGCAAACAAAGCATAGATAAAGCTTAAGGGTAAAAGCAGATAAGCAAGCGCTTTTTGAAAGAAATTTGGCTTATAAAAATACGAATCAAAAAAGTTCATTCATCAAGACTTATAAAACGAGGAAGTTCAAGCTTAAAGGCATTTTGCCTTTTTCTTTTTTCAATCATCTCAAGCAATTTTGGTTCAAGCTTTGTTAGGGTGCTTTTATCATTTGCTTCAAGAGCTTTTAAAGCCTCATCAATCTGTGCGTAGCTAAAGCCAAGCTCTTTTTCATCACTTTGTCCCTCATACAAATCCGCACTTGGAGCTTTTTTGATAAAAACTTCATCTAAGCCTAAAAATTGAGCAAATTCAAAAATTTCACTCTTATACAACCTTGCTATAGGATTAAAAGCACAAGCTAAGTCCCCATAAATCGTGCCATATCCTAACATCAGCTCGCTTTTATTGCTCGTGCCAACAACCAAAGCATTTTTAAAGGCTGAGTAATCATAAAGCAAGCTCATACGAATTCTTGCGCTTAAGTTGCCTATGCGGATTTTATCTGGATTTTGAATGTTTTGCAAAAAGGCTTTGAGTATGTTTTCAATGTTTATGATCTTATACTCAAGCTTTAAGTTCTCACAAAGTTTTAAAGCATCTTTAAGATTTGTTTCATTAGAAAACTGACTTGGCATTAAAAGTGCAAATACCTTTTCGCCCAAAGCTTTTTTACAAAGTGTAGCTACAAGGGCTGAGTCTATGCCTCCACTAAGTCCTAAAACTACGCCTTTTACGCGGGCATTTTCAAGCTCATCTTGTATAAATTTGCAAAGCTTTTTTTCCAAAAAAGCAAAATCCATTTTCTATCCTTAACTTAAAAATGTATAATTATAACTAAAAATTAACAAGGATTAATAAATGCAAATTTTAAAAAAAGCGTGTGGGGCTTACGGCACAAATTGCTACATACTCAAAAGCGAGCAAGGAGACTTTGTCATCGATCCTGGAGATGGAGCATTTGACTTTGTAAAGCAAAATGCAACTGAGGTTAAAGCGATCTTAAATACGCACGGACATTTTGATCATGTTTGGGATAACGAAGCGGTAAAAAGGCATTTTAAGGCTCCTATTTATATACATAAATTTGATGAGTTTATGCTAAGCGATCCTTTTGGTATGGGGCATGAGCATTCAAAAGCAGATGTTTTAATCACCGATGAAAATGAATTTGACATCTCTGGAGTGAAATTTAAATTCCTTCTTTTTCCCGGACACACGCCGGGGTGTTGTATGATAGAACTTGTCGGTGAAGGCTTGGCTTTTAGTGGGGATTTTTTGTTTCAAGGAAGTATTGGAAGGTATGATTTTCCTTATTCTGATGCAAATTTAATGAAACAAAGCCTAGAGCGAGTGGCTAGCTTTAAAGATGAGCTAAGGCTTTTGCCAGGACACGGAGGAGAAACCACGCTAAAAACCGAGCAAGCTCATCTTGACTTTTGGCTAAGGAACTTTTGATGGTATTTCAAACGCTTTTTGATTCTTTATTTGAGTTTTTGCTCTATTATCTTAGCTTCTTAGCCCTTGTTTCGCTCATAGGAATGAAATTTGCAAAAAAGCACGAGCAATTAGAGCAAAACCCAAGCCAAAAATCAAGCCTTAAAAAGCTGTATAAAAACTGCCCGTGCCGAAAAGCCGTGCAAAATGGTGTGATGAGTAGCGCGTGTATTTATAGTGCAGCAGCTGGTTTTATGCTTTCTTTAACCAATATCGCTTTGATTTCAAACTATACTTTACGAAATTTTATCGTCTTAGCCTTAAGCTTGCTTTGCTTTTATTTAGGCTGGGTGCTGAAAAAATGAGTGCTACTTTTTTGTATAAGATTTAGATAAAGTATTCTTTTTAAGAAAAAATTTATTTTAGTTTAATTATGCTTTAAAATATATTCCATTTGGATAAGGTGGTGCAGATAAATGATACTAGAGGTTTGCAGTGGCATTTTGGATACAAGCTTAGAGTATAATGTCAAGCCTACACTTAAGTTTCAAGAACAAGCTCAAAAGAAAGAACTTGAGTTAAAAAAAAGAAGAAGCTCAAGAGGAAAAAAGTGAAAATCTGCTTGATATAAAAGCTTAAATACTTTGAGCTTTATAAAAAACAGGGCAAAAAGCTAGAGTAAAGCTCATTTTTACTCAAAAATACCTTCAAGCAAAGCTTGCAAATACTCATCAACATTAAATTCAAGTAAATCCTCTACGCCCTCGCCTACTCCTATATAAAGTATAGGAAGCTCAAGCTCTTTTGCTATACCAAATAAAGCCCCACCCTTAGCCGTGCCATCAAGCTTAGTGATAATCACGCCATCAAGTTTAACAAGCTCGTTAAAAGCCCTAGCTTGCAAAATGCCAGCATTACCTTGAGTGCCATCAAGTACGAGGATTTTTTGATGGGGAGCATTTGGCATAGCTTTAGCACAAATTCGCACGATTTTTTCAAGCTCGCTAGCAAGATTTTTTTGATTTTGCAAACGTCCGGCTGTATCTAGGATCACCCTATCATATTTTTTGGCTAAAGCCTTGCTAATCGCATCATACGCTACAGCTGAAGGATCGTGACCTTGTGCGGAAGCGACTATGTCAAGTTCGAGTTTTTTAGCCCAAAGCTTAAGCTGCTCGATCGCTCCAGCTCTAAAGGTATCACAAGCTCCTAAAATCACCTTTTGATTATTTTGTATATAAAAATTTGCAAGTTTAGCAATACTTGTGGTTTTTCCAGCCCCATTTACACCTAAGATAAGCTGAACAAAGGGTTTTTCCTCGATAGCTTTTGGTTTATCATAGATAAAATACGCCTTCATCACGCGTAGCAAATCTTCCTTTTTAACCTCATCGCTTGGCGGAAGATAATATAAAATTTCTTCTATGATCTCATAGCTCACATCAGCTTCAAGAAGCATTTCTTCAAGCAAATCTTTTGAAATTTTTTCCTTACCCTTTTTAAGATCGCTAAAATTAGCAAAGGTTTTTTGCAAACCTTTTTTTAAAAAATCAAGCATTACATAATCGCTTTTTGAATGTCAATATCAAGCATTTCTTGAGGGATAATACCCAAATACTGCCCCACAAGCTCTCCAGAACTTGAATAAAGTATCATCGTAGGTATAGCATTTACTCCACCCACGCTTTGAGCAAAGGTGAAATTTGGCTCACCCAAAGCCACTTTAAAGCTGATTTGTTTTTCATTTATGAAATTTGATACTTCGTTTGAATTTTTATCTTCAAGCAAAATACCGATAATATTAAAATTATCTTGATACTTTTCTTGAAGCTTGTTAAGATGAGGAATTTCAGCCAAACACGGAGCACACCAAGTTGTAAAAAACACAAATAAAGTTGCCTTATCATTACTCACAAACTCAAGTTTTCCTTCATTTGACTTGATAAATAAATTCTCGCCATTATTGAGTTTAAGATCAAAGCTTTGTTTATTGCCCTGTCCCCAAGAAAGAAGTGAGCTTGCGTTTTGTTCATCTTTATCATCACTTGAGCATGAGATTAAAAAAAGAGCTAAAAACAAAGTTATAAAAATTCTCATTTATTTTCCTTTTTAAATTTCGTTAAAATCTTTTAAAAAATGCTAAGATTATATAAGAAATTCATAAATGGATACACAATGAAAGAAGAATTTAGAAAATTGCAAAAAAGCAAATTGATCCAACTTCAAAAATACTTTTTCAGACATGATTTTGCTGTATTTAAAGAATGCCTTCAGCTCATAAAAAACACAAAAGCAAAAAATGTCTTAATCTACCTACCACTTACTTATGAGCTTGATTTATATAAGTTTAGACACGAATTCAGTAAAAATTGTCAGCTTTTTGTTCCATTTATGCAAGATGAAAGTTTAAAAGTGATAAAATTAAGACTACCTTTTTATAAAAAGAGGTTTGGGGTTAAAGAACCAAAGAATTCTTTGATGAGTGTTAGAATTGATTTAGCTATAGTGCCAGTGCTTGGCGTGGATAAAAGCTTTAAAAGAATAGGACATGGTAAAGGTTTTTACGATAGGTTTTTTGCAAGCTTAAAATATAAACCTTTAATCGTTTTTGTGCAAGCTACGCAGGGATTTAGCCAAATAAAACTAAGTCAAGAACACGATATACAAGGTGATTTCTATCTTAACCCTTTTAAAAAATTTTATAAGAAAGAGTTGAAAAATGCTGATAACTTTAACTGCATTTATCGCCGTTATCATAGGCGTAGGGATTGGGTATATAGTTGCCAAAAAAATAAACGATGCAAAGCATGATATTTTTGTTGAGCAGGCGAAAGCAAAAGCAAAAGCCATAGAATACGAAGCTGAACTTGTGCTAAAGGATGCTAAAAATTCAGTTTTAAATGCTGAATTTGAAGCCAAAAAGAAATTTGAGGATAAAAGCCACAAAATGCAAAAAGAATATTCTCAAAAATTTGATGATTTGCACAAAAAAGAGCAAAATCTCAAAGAAAGCTCACAAGAGCTAGAAAAAAAGCAAAAAAAGGCTACAGAGCTTTTTGAAGAAAGCATTAATCTTAAAAACAATTACGAAGAAAAGCTAGTAGAGGTTTTAAAAACCTTGGAACGCTCAGCCGGACTTACCCAAGAAGAAGCCAAAAAAATCGTCTTAAAAAAAGTCGAAGAAAACTCAAGGCAAGAAATCGCTTCTATAGTCCGTAAATACGAAGAAGAAGCCAAAAACGAAGGTAAAAGAAAGGCAAACTACATCATCGCACAAGCGACTTCTCGCTTTGCTGGCGAATTTGCAGCTGAAAGGCTCATCAATGTCGTAAATATCAAAAATGATGAGCTTAAAGGACGCATTATAGGCAAAGAAGGACGCAATGTCAAAACTCTAGAAATGGTGCTAGGCGTGGATATTATCATCGATGATACGCCAGGAGCTATCATAGTAAGTTGCTTTAACCTCTACCGCAGAGCCATAGCGACGAAGGTTATAGAACTCTTAGTTGAAGATGGACGCATTCAACCTGCCCGCATAGAAGAAATTTATGAAAAAGTCTGCAAAGACTTTGAAAGCTCAATCCTTGAAGAAGGCGAAAATATCATCATGGATTTAGGGCTAAGCAAAATGCACCCTGAGATAGTTAAACTTATCGGCAAGCTTAAATACAGAGCAAGCTACGGACAAAATGCTCTTGCTCACTCTTTAGAAGTCGCTCACTTAGCCGGTATCATCGCTGCTGAATGCGGAGGCGATGAAAGCTTGGCTCGTCGTGCTGGGCTTTTGCACGATATAGGCAAAGCTTTAACTCATGATTTTGAAGGCTCACATGTGGATTTAGGAGGCGAGCTTTGCAAACGATATAAAGAGCCTGAAGCTGTGATAAACGCCATTTACGCTCATCATGGACACGAAGAAGCTACAAGCGTGGAAAGTGCGGCTGTTTGCACCGCTGATGTGCTTTCAGCAGGGCGTCCAGGAGCTAGAAGAGAAGTTCTTGAAGCCTTTTTAAAACGAGTAACTGAGCTTGAAAATATAGCCAAAAGCAAAGAAGGGATTAAAAACGCTTATGCTATCAATGCTGGGCGTGAGATTAGAGTCATTGCTAATGCAAAACTTATCAATGATGATGAAGCCGTGCTTTTAGCTAAAGAAATTGCTAGTGAAATTCAAGATAAGGTGCAATTTCCGGGCGAAATCAAAGTCAATGTTATACGCGAGCTTAGGGCTGTGGATTACGCGAGATAAGAGGCTTTTTTATGAGTGAAACTATCGCGAGCTTGCTTGAGTATGGTTATATTATATTGTTTGTGTATTCATTAGGTGGTGGAATGGTAGCTATCTTAGCTGCTGGAGTGTTAAGCGCTGGAGGGCATTTTAGCCTCAGCCTTTGCATAGTCTTAGCCTTTGTGGCAAATACGCTTGGCTCGACACTTTTATTTATCTTAGGCAAATACTATAAAAAAGATTTAATGCCGTATTTTAAAAAACACCGACGCAAGCTTGCTTTAGCTCAAATGAAGATCAAACAATACGGCGTTTTTTTACTTTTGCTTCAAAAATTTATCTATGGACTAAAAACCTTTATTCCTATGGCGGCTGGACTTGCGAAATTTAACTTTTTGAAATTTTTCATTATCAACACATTTGCAAGCTTGCTTTGGGCTATAGCTTTAGGATATGCTGGCTTTGCTTTTGGAGCTGTTATCACACCTTTTATGGATACTTTAGGCACTTATCCTTATCTTGTGCCTTTGTTTTTGCTTGTTTTAATCGTTTTGATTTGGTTTTATCTTTCTTCTTTTTCTAAAAAAACACAATGAAAAGATGGGTAAAAAAATACCAAGAATTCCTTTTTCTTGGATTTTTTTGCCTTTGTGTTTTTAGTCTTAATCTTTTTTATGAATACAGACATTTTTTAGCCTTTAAAGAAAGTAAGCATATCTATCTTAAAGATATTAGCGTGCTTTTAAGTTATATAAAAACAAATGAAAAAGGCAGATCTTATAGGGTTTTAAAGCTTGCTAGCAAGGACTTTAACTTTTATACCACTACAGCTAAAGATAAAGAAATTTCAAACTATGCAAAGCTAAATTTAAGAGCTATTACAAGCAAAGTAAGCTTTAAAGACTATCTTTCAAAAAGCTTTTATATGCCAAGTTATGATTTAAATATCACTTCAACAGAGCCTGTTTTTAAACATAAAATCATTCCTTATTTTCTCAATCAGCACCAAGATGAAAAAGTTAAGGAATTTTATGGGGCTTTATTTTTTGCCCTTAGTGTCTCAAAAGAGCTTCGAAATGATGTCAATCACTACGGCATAGCTCACCTCATAGCCATTAGTGGTTATCATATCGCTTTGATTTTTTCTTTGCTCTTTTTTTGTTTTGCTCCACTTTATAGCTTTTTTCAAAAACGCTATTTTCCTTACCGAAATTTACGGCTTGATTTGAGTGTGATGATTTTTGTATTTTTGCTTTTTTATGCTTATCTCATCGGCTTTGTGCCAAGTTTTGTGCGATCTTTAGTAATGGCTTTGTTTGGCTTTTATCTTTTAGCCAAGCATAATAAAATCATTCATTTTGGGAATTTATTTTTTAGCGTATTAATCTGTCTTGCTTTATTTCCGCAGCTTCTTTTTAGCGTAGGCTTTTTGTTTTCAGTTTTGGGAGTATTTTTTATCTTTTTATATTTACATCATTTCGCAAGCTATTTTAATGCTTTTATTAATATCATCTTGCTAAATTTATGGACTTTTTTAGCGATGATTATCCCAGTGTTACATTTTTTCCCACTTATTTCTTTCCAGCAGTTTTTAGCCATACCTTTAAGTGCGGCTTTTGTTGTATTTTATCCCTGCGTTTTGTTTTTGCACCTCATAGGCTTTGGAGGGCTAGTAGATAGCTATTTACTTGATTTCTTTAACTTTAAATTTCACGCCTTAAATTTTGCAAATATAAGCTTGAACCTACTCTTAGCCTATATATTACTAGCTCTAATTAGCATTCGTTTTAAATGGCTTGCTCTTTTTTGCGTTGTTTTAAATTTAGTGCCGTTTTATGTCTTGCTTTAAAATAGCATTGAAAAGCACTCAAAATGTGGTGATTTTGATAATTTTATATATTGTTTATATTAATTAATATTATTCTAGTCTTTAATTTAAAATCCTTAAAAAAATGTAAAAATAATGCTTAGAAAAATATTCATTTTATATTCGTTTAATAAAAACTCTGCTACAATGAAGTGAAAATCAAATTTTGGAGGTCTTTCTTATGAATAGAAGGGATTTTATCAAAAACTCTGCTATTGCTAGTGCTGCTGGCGTTGCGGGTTTGAGTCTGCCAAGTTCAGCTTTAGCTAATGCTCAAGAACAATGGCAATGGGATAAATCAGTATGCCGTTTTTGTGGAACAGGCTGTGGTATCATGGTCGCAAAAAAAGATGGCAAAATCGTTGCAGTTAAAGGCGATCCAGCTGCTCCGGTAAATCGTGGGCTAAACTGCATTAAGGGGTATTTTAATGCTAAAATTATGTATGGGGAGGATCGTTTGGTGCAACCTTTGCTTCGTGTCAATGAAAAGGGCGAATTTGATAAAAAAGGCAAATTCAAGCAAGTTTCTTGGCAAAGAGCTTTTGATGAAATGGAAAAGCAGTTTAGAAAGGCTTACAATGAACTTGGTGCAAGTGGTATAGCTGTTTTTGGTAGCGGACAATACACCGTTCAAGAAGGTTATGCGGCTGTAAAGCTCATCAAAGGAGGCTTTAGATCAAACAATATCGATCCAAACGCAAGACACTGCATGGCTTCAGCTGTTGTAGCTTTTATGCAAACTTATGGAGTTGATGAGCCAGCAGGCTGTTATGATGATATAGAACTTACCGATACTATCATCACTTGGGGAGCAAATATGGCTGAAATGCACCCGATTTTATGGAGCCGTGTTTCAGATAGAAAACTTTCAAACTTAGATAAAGTCAAGGTTATCAACCTCTCGACTTTTTCAAACCGCACTAGTCATATCGCAGATAGTGAGATCATCTTTAAGCCAAATACTGATTTAGCGATATGGAACTACATCGCTAGAGAGATAGTCTATAATCACCCAGAAGCTTTGGATATGGATTTTATCAAAAATCACTGCATTTTCACTACAGGTTATGCTGACATTGGTTATGGTATGAGAAACAATCCAAACCACCCAAAATTCAAAGAAGCAGAAAAAGATATAGTCGCCAAACAAAACTCTATAGTTCTTGATGAAGAAGAAGCCGTAGCTTTAGCTTATCTTGGCGTTAAAGCAGGTGATACTTTTGAACACAAGCACGCAGGTGCAGCTATGGCTCACTGGGAAATCAGCTTTGAAGACTTTAAAAAAGCCCTTGAACCTTATACTTTAGACTATGTGGCTAAGGTTTCAAAAGGTGATGATAATGAAAGCTTAGAAGATTTTAAGAAAAAACTTCAAGAACTTGCCAATCTTTACATAGAAAAAAACCGCAAAGTTGTGAGCTTTTGGACTATGGGCTTTAACCAACACACAAGAGGTACTTGGGTAAATGAGCAAGCGTATATGGTACATCATTTACTTGGTAAGCAAGCAAAACCAGGAAGTGGAGCATTTTCTCTAACCGGACAACCATCAGCCTGTGGCACTGCTAGAGAAGTAGGCACTTTCTCACACCGCTTACCAGCTGATATGGTTGTAGCAAATCCTAAACACAGAGAAATCACAGAAAAAATTTGGAAACTCCCAGCAAAAACCTTAAATCCAAAGCCGGGCGCTCCTTATCTTAAGATAATGCGTGATTTAGAAGATGGCAAGATCAAATTTGCTTGGGTACAAGTGAATAATCCTTGGCAAAATACAGCCAACGCAAACCACTGGATAGAAGCAGCACGAACTATGGATAATTTCATCGTAGTCAGTGATAGTTATCCGGGTATTTCAGCAAAGGTAGCTGATCTTATCTTACCAAGCGCGATGATTTATGAAAAATGGGGCGCGTATGGCAATGCTGAAAGAAGAACCCAACACTGGAAACAACAAGTCTTACCTATAGGTGAAGCTATGAGTGATACTTGGCAGATGATGGAATTTGCAAAACGTTTTAAACTTAAAGAAGTATGGGGAGAAACAAAGGTTGATGATAAAACGACTTTACCAAGCGTTTTAGAAGAAGCTAAGGCTATGGGTTATAGTGAAGAAAGCACGCTTTTTGATGTACTTTATGCAAATGAAGATGCGAAAAAATTTAGCGCTGATGATGCTGTAATGCAAGGTGTGGATAATAGCGAAGTAAAAGGTGACGCAAGAAAGGTTATAGGCAGTGATGGTAAAGAATTTACAGGCTATGGCTTTTTCGTGCAAAAATACCTCTGGGAAGAATACCGCAAATTCGGACTTGGACACGGACACGATCTAGCAGATTTTAACACCTATCATCAAGTAAGAGGCTTAAGATGGCCTGTAGTCAATGGCAAAGAAACCCAGTGGCGTTTTAACACCAAATTTGATTATTATGCTAAAAAAGCAGCTCCAAATTCAGACTTTGCTTTTTATGGAGCTGCTGATAAAGCCTTGCAAAGAGGAAATTTAATCGCTCCAACTTCTGGCGATGAGAAATTCTCACTTGCAAACAAAACAAAGATTTTCTTCCGTCCATTTATGAAAGCTCCTGAGCGTCCAAGTGCTGAGTATCCTTTCTGGCTTTCTACAGGTAGGGTTTTAGAGCATTGGCATAGTGGAACGATGACTATGCGTGTGCCTGAACTTTATAGAGCTGTGCCTGAGGCGTTGTGCTATATGAATGAACAAGATTGTGCGAAGCTTAGTTTAGCACAAGGCGATCTTGTATGGGTTGAATCGCGTCGTGGCAAGGTTAAAGCACGCGTTGATATGCGTGGTAGAAACAAACCGCCTGTAGGACTTGTATATGTGCCTTGGTTTGATGAAAATGTCTATATTAACAAAGTTACTTTAGATGCGACTTGCCCACTTTCAAATCAAACAGATTTTAAAAAATGTGCGGTAAAAATCACTAAAGCGTAAAAACAATGAAAAACCGAAGAGAGTTTATGCAAACTGGCTTTAAAGCCCTTTGTCTTTGTGCGAGCGGTGGCTTTTTAGCTACGCTTGCACTTAAGGCTGATGAGGGGTATTTTTTACGCCCACCCGGAGCTGAGGATGAAAAGCGTTTTTTATCTTTATGCATACGTTGTGGTTTGTGTGTAAAAGCCTGTCCTTATGATACTTTAAAGCTTGCAAGTGTTTTTGATAGCCCAAAAAATGGCACACCTTTTTTTGAAGCAAGAAAAACGCCATGCTATCTTTGTGAGGATATACCTTGTATAAGAGAATGCCCTACAAATGCTTTAGATCATCAGTATTTAGAGCGTGAAAAAGGTGTTTTGGAACTTAAAATGGGTATAGCTATACTTGATAGTGCAAGCTGTGTCGCTCACTGGGGCGTGCAATGTGATGCGTGCTATAGAGCCTGTCCGTTGATTGATAAGGCTTTAAAACTTGAGCTTAAACGCAATGAACGCACCGCTAAGCATGCCTTTTTGCTCCCTGTTGTCGATCATGAAGTGTGCGTTGGCTGTGGGCTTTGCGAGCGAGCCTGTATCACAGAAGAACCAGCTATCCGTGTTTTACCGCGTGAATATGTGCTTGGTAGAGCCGGGACAAACTATGTCAAAGGCTGGGACAAGCAAGATGAACAAAGGCTAAAAGACGCTGATACAAGCAAGAAAAACGAGCAAAACAAAGCTAGGGATTATCTTAATAGCGAGGATTTGTTATGAGATATTTACTTTTAAGAAGAGCTGTTCAGCTTGGAATTTTAGCTTGTCTTGGCTTTAGCTCGCTTGATTTTATCGCTAAGGGTGATTTAAGCTCATCTGTGTGGTTTGATACCATCCCACTGAGCGATCCTTTTGCTTTTTTACAAATCGTGCTTGCAAGCTTGAGTATAGACGCTGCTGTTTTAAGCGGAGCCTTAATCATTGCTTTTGTGTATGCGGTATTTTTAGGACGCGCATTTTGTGCGTGGGTATGTCCTATCAACCTTATCACTGACTTAGCAGCTTTTGTGCGAAAGAAATTTGGCTTTAAGTCTTCTAAATTTGTGATCTTGCACAAAAACTTACGATACCTTGTGCTTATTTTGTGCTTAGTGCTTTCTTTTGCGCTTTCTTTGCCTGTGTTTGAGAGCATTTCTTATATAGGCATAGTGCAAAGGGGTATTATTTTTGGCAGTGTTTCTTGGCTTTTTGTTGCTTTTGTGATCTTTTGCATAGATAGCTTTTTAAGCCCAAGAGCGATTTGTTCGCATTTTTGTCCTTTGGGAGCATTTTATGCGCTTATCTCTCGTTTTGCTTTGCTTAAAGTAAAGCACAAAGCACAAAACTGCACCAAATGCTATAAATGCATAGAAATCTGCCCTGAAAAACAAGTGCTTTTTATGGTAGGTAAGGAAAGCAAAAGCGTAAGTTCTGGGGAGTGCATAAGATGTGGGCGTTGCATTGAAGTTTGTGATGATGATGCTTTGGTTTTTAATATTTTAGATTTAAGGAGTAAAAAATGAAAAAGAAAATTATAATGTTAGCGTGTGTGTGTGCTTTAACTTTCATCGCTTGTCAAGATAAAAAAGAAAGCACAAGTTCAGCACTAAGTTCTGATGAGATAGGCATAAGAAAAACAAGCGTTGAAAACGAAAACAATGTTGTTTTACCTGATGCAAATTTCACTACTTTGCAACCGGGCGAATCAAATTTGATCGAACGATCATTTGAAAACGCTCCACCGCTTGTGCCTCATAGCATTGAGGATATGCTTCCTATCACAAGGGAAAATAATATGTGCTTAAGCTGCCACGACAAAGCAATTGCTGCCGATGTAGGTGCTACAGCTATGCCTATGACTCATTATTTTGACTTTCAAGCAGGTAAAGCAACTGGCGATGAAGTAAGTAACGAAAGATTTAACTGCACCCAATGCCATGTGCCTCAAAGTAATGCAAAACCTTTGGTTGGAAACACTTTCAAGCCAGAGTTTAAAAGCGAAGAAGCAAAGAAAAGATCAAATCTCATCGATGCCTTAAACGAAGGGGTAAAATAAATGCCAAAAGCTCTTGCTATCTTGCTTTTAAGCCTAAGTTTATCTTTAGCCTTAGAAGCTGAAGTGTTTAAAAAAACTCAAGATCATTCAAATATAATGAGCTTGAGTAAAGCAGATGAAATTTTACTCATCGGCACGGATTTAGGTAGTGTAGAGCTTTTTGACTTAAAAGAAAAAAAGAGTGCGTTTTATCTTCAACTTGCAAAGATAGAAAATTATTATGAAAAAAATGTCTCGCCACGCGTTTTTAGTCTTGATATGCAAAAAGATAAGGTGCTTATCTTAAGCGAGGCTTCATTTGGTGGAAAAAACCTAAATTTACTTGATCAAAACAAAAAGCTACAAAGCAAAAAGCTTGCTTTTGATTCTGCAAAAAAAGCCTTTTTACTTGATGATGATAAGGTTTTACTTGCTCTTTCTTCAGCGCGTTTAATCTTGCTTGATTTTTCAAATTTAAAAGTGCTAAAAGAGTATATTTTTTCACATTCTAGCTTAAATGATGCTGCATTGAATGAAGATAAAAGCAAGCTTGTAGCTGGCTTTGAAAGCGGAGAAGTCAAGCTTTTTGATCTAAAAAGCTGGCAAGAAGTTGCTAATTTTGATCAAATTCACAAAGATAGTGTATATAGTGTGGATTTTAAAAACTCAAGCGTTTTAAGTTGTGCTACTGATAGAAAAGTGGGGCTTGTGCAAAATGGCGTGCAACGTTTTATAGAAAGGGATTTTCTTATCTATACTTGTGCTTTAAGTGCTAATGCAAGCGTATTTGCTTTTGGCGATAGTAGCAAAAATACACTTGAAATTTTCTCTAGCTCAAATCTAAAAAGAATAAAAGCTTTTGAAAATCTTAATTTTTCACTCGAACACATACTTTTTTTAGATGAAAAAACTTTACTTGTTTCAGGATATAATGATACAATTTTAATTTTTACACTCAATGAAGGATAAAAATGAATATCTCAAGCGTTTTAATCATAGCAAAAAAAGAACACCAAGATAAGCTTTTAAAAGAGATTAAGCTCATCAAAGACTGCAGCGTCGAGCTTAATGAAAATGACAAAATCATCGTAATCATTGAAAGTGAGTGCTTAGATGATGAGCTAAAAGCATACAAAAGCTTAGAAGCCTTAAAAAATATCATCAGCATAAATATGGTTTTTTCTTATCAAGACTTAGATGAAGATATTCAAAAAGCAAGTGAAGGCAAAAACTTGCTTGAAAAACTTGAAAAGAAAGAAAATGCAAAAGATATAGAGTATTATGGAAATATCTTTCAAAAATACTAAATTTGCATAAGTATTTTTGTAATTTTTTAAAATCCACAAACCCTACCTCATTTTTTCGCTTTAGATATTTTAACTAAGAAGGCTTACACAAACCAGCTTCAATGAGAAAGCAAGAAGGCTTATAGTGAGTGTTTTTGTTTTTATCATACTTGGCATAACTAAGATAAAGCATATCTTTTGCTCTTGTTGCAGCCACATAAAACAGCCTTCTTTCTTCCTCTAAAGATCCACCCATAAGCATAAGCTTTTCATTAGGAAAACGTCCCTGTGCAAGATCGACAACAAAAACAAGATCAAACTCAAGCCCCTTGCTTGCATGAACGCTAAGTAAATTTACCCCAGAGCCATTACTCATCTCGTTTGCTCCAAGTGTAAGAAAATTATAAAATTTATAAACATCACTATAATTTTTTGCCAAATCCTTAAGCATAGCCAGCTTCAACTCTATCTTTTCTAACGCCAGCTTTTTTTTATCCATATCAACATGCCCTGCTTTATTTGTCGCTCTTTTTGTCGCCAAAAACTCACAAATTTTAACAAAAAGCTCGTTTTCTAGGATAAGTGCAATAAGCTCATTTGAATTTATTGTTTTAACACTTTCTTTTATAAAATGATATATTTTTTCAAGCTTTAAGGCTATATATTCATTGATTTTTGGTAGGCTTAAAATGGGATTTTCATTAAATTCGCTCTTTAAATGAAAGCGGCTTGGGTTTTGCAAGCTTTCAAGCTCCTCAAAAAGCCCCAAATCATAGCTTTTTCTTGCTGTTTTTTTTAAATTTGCTTTTTTATCTGGCTCTAAAAAACCACGGATTAAATTACCCTCGCCAAGTTGTAAAAAACTATCAAAAAGCTCCTTTGCAAGCACACTCCCAACACCTTTTACATACTCAAGCAAATGAATAAATGCCATGATATCTTTAGGATTTACCCTTAAAGCAAGCATTGCACAAAATGCTTTAATCTCAAGGCTATCAAAAAAACTACGACTTTCCTTTCGCACACAAGCAATACCCTGCTCTCTTAAAGCCACCTCCATACCATCAGCGCTTGAGTTATTGCGAAAGATCACTGCTACCTTTTCAAAACTCACCCCACTTGTAAGTATGATTTTAGCAATATGCTGATATTGCTCAAAAAGCTCATTAAAAACGAGCAAAACAGGAGCTTTAAACTCTCCTTGCCTTGTTACAACAAGTTCTTTTGGATAAAGGCGTTCGTTATTGATAATGACTTTGTTTGCAAGGGCAAGTATGAAACGACTTGAGCGATAATTTTTATTTAAGGTGTGAATTACAGCGTCTTTAAATCTTTCTTTAAAGCCTCCTATAATACCAATGTCAGCCCCATTAAAAGCATAAATACTTTGATCATAATCCCCCACACAAAACAAACTTTTGCTTTTAAAAGCCTCTATCAAAGAACCTTGCAAGGTATTTGTATCTTGATACTCATCAACTAAAATTTCATCAAATTCTTTTTTCTCTTCATTTAAGCTTTCTTTAAGATGAAGCAACAAGTCATTAAAATCTACATAATTAAACCGCTTTTTTTCCTCCTCATACTCGTGCAAAATATCTTGATAAATTTCTGCAAAAACGGCTTGTTCTGGGTAGTTTTGACAAAAAAATGCTTCAAAATTCCTATCTTTGCTTTTATTTTGAAAAAGTGAGTATATATCATACAAATAACTTGGCATATAAGGCTTAGTATCACTTAAATGAGCAAAAGTTCTTCGCTCATAAACACTTTTTAAAAGCACTTTAAGTTCAGCATTTGGCTTTAAAAGTATTTCTTTGTTGCGTTCTTTAAGTAAGGTATAAGCGGTGCTGTGAAAGGTTCCGGCGATAATTTTTTGTGTAATTTCTTTTGGAAAATAAAGACTTAAGCGAGAGATCATCTCTTTACTTGCTTTGTTTGTAAAGGTTAAAAGCATAATCTTTTCAGCACAAATTCCTTGCTTTAAAAGATATGCTATGCGCGCAACTATGGTAGAAGTTTTACCCGTGCCAGCACTAGCGATGATAAGATTGTGTCCGAGTTTGGCTGTGGCGGCTTTGTATTGTTCTTCATTAAGCTTTGAAAGTGGCATTATTTTCCTTAAACTAAAGGCAAGATTATAGCAAAATTTATCAAATCAAACTTTTATTCTTTCTCAAAAAATCAAATCAAACTTTACAACTTAAGCTATAAAAATACTTTTTATTTTTATTATCTGTAAAAAAGGTGTTTTAAAAGCATAAATTTTTATAAAAATAAGCTAGTTAAAAGTTTTGCAAATCCCTTGTCTTTTTTGAGCTAAAAACTAATACTCATTTTTTCCATGCAAAAGCAAATTCTCAAGCTCAAGCACTCTTTTTTCAAGCAAAGCAAGTTTGTCTTCGCAATGCTTGTCTATAGCTCTGCTATTTTCTTTTTTGTTTTTTACTATCCTTGCTGGTATGCCAACAGCTGTTGCGCTTTCTGGAACATCGGCTATAACTACAGCATTTGAGCCTATTTTTGCGTTTTTGCCTATGGTGATATTGCCAAGCACTCTTGCTCCTGCTCCTATGATAACACCGCTTTTTATGGTAGGGTGACGTTTAGTGTTTTTATCTAGGCTTGTGCCACCTAAGGTTACGCCTTGATAGATCAAAACATCATCTTCAATGATAGCCGTTTGTCCTATAACAACTCCATTTGCATGATCGATAAATACACGTCTGCCAAGTTTTGCGCCAGGGTGTAAATCAACTCCTGTAAAAAATTGTGAAATTCCGCTGATAACACGAGCGATTCGCTTGCATTTTCTTGTGTAGAAAAAATGCGCAAAGCGGTAATTTACCACAGCCCAAATACCAGGATAATTAAAAAAAAGCTCAAGAACTGAATGATAAGCTGGATCTTGAAGCTTAGCTTGATCAAAATCTTCTTTAATAAGAGCAAAAAAATTCATCACACATCTGCACTTTTTAAATATCCATTATCATTTAAAAATAGATAAAGTTCGCCTAAAATTTGCTTTTTTTGCTTTTCATTCACAAGTTTTGAATTTGAAATTCTTTCATTAAGTATGTCCATAATCACATGGATATCATAATCTAAATCGTCTAAAGTATCAAGTATGGATTGAGCTTCTATGACACTTTCGAGCTCATAGCCTTTTTCATCTATCTTTATACTTGCTTCAGTAGGATGCACAAAAAGATTGTGTTTCATTCCAAGTACTTCTTGATAAGCTCCTACTAAAAAAAATCCTAAAAAATAATTTTCTTTCTCAATATCTATGTCGTGTAAAAATAAAGGATTGCTCTTAGAATATGAAATTTCACCATCGCTATCACAAGTAATATCCCAAATGCTCGCACTTCTTGTTGGTTTTTTATCCAAATGCGTCAAAGGCATGATAGGAAAATTTTGCTCTAAGCCCCAAAAATCAGGGATTGATTGAAAAAGTGAAAAATTGATCAAATAACGTTCTTGCACCTCATTTTGCAAGGCTAAAAAATCAGCTGAGTTTTGCGTATCTCCAAGCAAAGCAATGGCTTTTTTGATGATTAAATGCACTAAAATTTCAGTATTTGATCTATCTATTAAATCCACATAGCCTAGATCAAAAAGGGTTAAAATGCTCTCCATATGATCTATGCTATCGTGCATATATTCAAGGGCATTTGAAGGCTTTATACTTTTATATAGATCATAAAGCTCATCAACAAGCTTTGGATTTTGCTTTTTAAGTGCAAGTTTGCTTTCTGTGTATTCTTGAGAAAAAAGCTCTAAAACAGGAGCAATTAAAACAGCATGGCTTGCCGCGACAAAACGTCCGCTTTCTATAAAAATGTCTGGCTCTAAGTCCTTTTTTTGCTCGGCTATATTTTTAAGGATAAACACCACATCATTAGCATACTCACCTAAGGTATAGTTTTTGCTTTGCTCATCCTTAAACTGCGAGTACTCCACAGCTAAGCCTCCGCCTAGATTAATGGCTTTTAAATTTTTTGCTCCCATTTTTCTTAGCTCTGTGTAGATATTGCCTGCCTCATTTAAAGCTTTTTTAAGGGGGTGGATTTCAGTGATTTGCGAGCCAAGATGAAAATGTATCATGGTAAAATACTCAAGTAAGTTATTTTTTTTAAGCAAATTAATAGCCTCTATAAGCTCAGTTGAAGTAAGTCCAAACTTAGAGTTTATCCCTCCACTCTTAGCCCAAATTCCAACCCCAGCTGAATGAAGCCTTACCCTTAAGCCTATATTTGGCTTAGGCTTAAAACGTTCCTTAGCTATATCAATAATGCTTTCAAGCTCATTTAAGCCCTCTATAGTCAAAGTGATATTATGCCCCATTTCGCGAGCTATAAAGCCTATGTTGATAAGCTCTCTGTCCTTAAAGCCATTGACTGTGATGGGTGCGTCTTGATTATTATACGCCATAGCCAGCAAAAGTTCAGCCTTTGAACCTGCTTCAAGTCCGTAATTATAATCCTTGCCAAGTTTAACAAGGTTTTTTACAAAGCCTGGATATTGATTTACCTTGAGCGGATATACAGCGTTAAATGAGCCTTTATAGTCAAATTCCTTTCTTGCATTTGCAAATTTACCATAAATATTTTCAATTTGCTTGTGGATAAGATGAGGAAAACGAAGCAACAAAGGTCCTTTATAGCCATCATCTCTTAAGGCTCTTATGATCTCAATGAGGGCTGGTTTTTTGCCAAAATTTACACAAACCTTGCCATTTTTAATGATGAAATTATCATCGCCCCAAATATCTATACCATAATCTTTCATAAAGCCTGCTCCAAGTCTTTAATGCGTATGAGTTTTTCTTCTTTTGTGCTTAAGTTTTTATAAAAAAGACTTTGTTTTTGCGCCTCATCTTCACCCATACATAAAAAAACTTCAGCTCCTAAAGTATCAGCTTGATTTAAATGCTTTGCAAGCTTTTTTGCTTCATGATTAAAATGCACGATTTTGCTTTCTTGAAGTTTTAAACTTAAAGCAAAAAGCTCTTTGATAAAAGCCTCATCTAAGGCACAAAGATAAATTCCTTTTCTTAGCTCTTTTTGTTCTTTAAGCTCTAAAATCGCCATTAAACGTTCTATACCTATAGCAAAGCCCACTCCATAACCTTGCTTGCCTCCAAGATAAGCAATCAATCTATCATAACGCCCACCACCTGCTACAGCAGACTTTGCACCAAGTTCATCACTTTCAAACTCAAAAGCCGTTTTTGAGTAATAATCAAGCCCACGCACCAACCTTTCATCACACTCAAAGCTTATACTACTCGCACTTAAAAGCTCTTTTAAAAGGCTAAAATCTTGCCTGCATTCCTCGCATAAGCACTCACTTAATTTTGGGTGATTTTTTAAAAGCTCTTGACAATGCTCGTTTTTGCAATCAAGCATACGAATAACATTTTGTTCCTTGCGTCTTAAACAATCCTCACAAAAGCCTTCCTTGCTCTCAACAAAGGCAAGAAATTTTTGCTTAAACACTCCCATGCACTTTTCACAACCTAGTGAGTTTATCTTTAATCTTGTTTGAATTTCAAGTTTTTTTAAGATAGTATGAAGCATGGCTATGAGTTTTGCATCCTCATATACACTTGGGGTGCCAAAGCTTTCAACCCCAAATTGATGAAATTCACGCAAACGTCCTTTTTGTGGTCTTTCATAGCGAAACATTGAACCATGATAAAACCATCTTTTTACACTCATACTTTTATCAAATTTATGCTCTATATACGCTCTTACAACCCCAGCCGTGCCCTCAGGTCGCAAGCAAACTTCATTTTGCCCCTTATCGATAAACTCATACATTTCTTTACCCACTATATCAGAGCTTTCTCCAACACTGCGTCTAAAAAGCTTGCTAAGCTCTAAATGAGGTGTATTTATAAAGCTAAAACCATAGTTTATAGCTACTTCCTCGCAGGTTCGCACCACTTTTTCATAAAGCCTAGCCTGCTTATCAAAGATATCTTTCATTCCTTTTAAAGCACTAATCATTGATAAATTCCTTAATTAATTTATGAAGTTTAAGCTTATCCTCACAAGCTTCAAGCGTGATAAACTCGAGATTTTTTTGCTCTTTTAAAAACAAAAGCGTTTTTTTGAAATTTTCTTGTATATTCATAAAATACTCAAAGCCTCTTTGTTCTATCTTATCAAGCCCTTTGCCAACAAGTCTTTGTCTAAGTACTTCTTCATCGGCTTGTAAAAACACAGCCTTTTTTGGAAAAAAATCCTCAAGCACAAAATCATTTAAAAAAAGCAAACTTTCTAAGCTAAAATGCACGCTTGCATAAGCTATACCAGAAATAACACTTCGATCTGAGATAATGAGCTTATCAGAATTTGGCTTTAATACGCGTTCAAAATGATCAGCCCTATCAGCCAAAAAAAGCATAAGTTCAGTTTTTGCATCAAAACTATACTCGCTATTAAGCAATAAGGTTCTTATATGCTTGCCAAATTCAGTTGCACCGGGTTCAAGCGTAAAAAGAGCGTTTTGAAATTCAGGCTTTAAGAGCTCTATTTGTGTGCTTTTGCCTACTCCATCAAGTCCTTCAAATACTACATACATTCTCTATCTTTCATATAAGGAATAATCTCTTTTGGCACAAGCGAGCTTAAATCTCCGCCGTGTTCATTTACTGAACGCACTATGGAGCTTGAGATAAAAGCGTTTTTCAAATGAGGCATCAAAAAAATGGTTTCAAATTCTTGCCATAAGGCATTATTAGCATAATTAAGCTGCAATTCATACTCAAAGTCGCTCACCGCTCTAAGCCCACGAATGACAGTGCTTATATTCATCTGCCTTGCTAAATCCACAAGCAAAAAATCAAAAGTGATGATTTGCACATTGCCCTTTAAATTTTCAGTAGCCAGCAAAGCAAGTTGTTTTCTTTTTTCTAGGCTAAAAAAGGGGTGTTTTTGCTCATTTTTAGCGATGGCTACGACAACTTTATCAAAGATATTTAAGGCTCTTTTAATCACATCTAAATGCCCATTTGTGATAGGATCAAAGGTGCCTGGATATAAACAAGTCATTTGCTTTACTCCAATTTTAAATTTATACGATCAAACAAAGAATTCTAGCAAATTTTTGCTTAATCCAACTCATTTTGCCATTTTTTAAATAAATCATGTTTTAAGCCAAGTAAATCAAGCCATTTGCCAACGATGAAATTTTCAAGTTCTTTTAAGCTTGAAGCCTTACTATAGCTTGCCATTACAGGAGGAGCTATACAAACGCCCATCTTAGAAAGCTTATACATATGTTTTAAATTTAAAGTTGAAAAAGGCAGTTCTCTTACCCCTAAAATGAGCTTTTTTTGCTCCTTTAAAGCCACAGCACAAGCTCTAGTAAGCAAAGTATGAGCTAAGCCTTGATAAATTTGAGCTAGAGTATTGATAGAACAAGGGGCGATGATAGTTTTTTCTATACCAAAAGAACCGCTTGAAACCCCAACAGCTAAGTTTTTATCATCAAAAAACTGCGTTTTTTCAAGCTTAAATTTATCCTTGCAAAAGCATAAAAACTCATCTTGATGAGTTAAGTTTTGCTGGACATTTTCAGCTAAAAAGCTGGTTTTTGCCCCCTCGCTTATCACTGCATAAATTTGTAATCTTTGTTCTTGCAAAGCAATATTTTCTAAAGCCTTAAGCAAAGAAAAGCCTAAATTTACACTACTTGCCCCACTTATACCAACAAGAATTTTCATTGCAAAAGCACCTCGTTTTTGTTGATAATCTGTCCTTGCATAACTTTGCCATCTTTAGTTTTGACTTTGATTATCTCGCCTTTATCGCCACTTTCAAGGGCACTTACTTCAATCAGCACATTTAAACCTTCATCTTTAAGCAAGCCTTGTATAGTATTGTTTTTTTTGATGAGCTTGTTACCTTTAAACATATTTTTTTTCAAAATACTATTTTTTCGTATTGTAGTCTTAGCAATCAAATCAAGATCATCATCACGCAAAAGAGCATCTTGAGGCACTTTATCAAAACTCATTAAAACAAGATTATAATCAAAAGCACTCAAGCTTTGTCCTCTTTCTAAGTCCTTATTTGCCCTTAAAACCTCTAAATCAGCCTTGATAAAATAGCGTAAAAAAATATTCCTTTGCAAGTTTTGCGGGCTTTTAAATTCAGCTCTTAAATAACCATTTGCTCGGTTGAATTTACCTTGTGCAAGTTTTAAAAATTTATATTGTGAAAAGTCCCTTGGTAAAGAATTAGTGTGAAGCTCTATATCTTTGATGATAAGGGTTGGGAATTTGTTTTGATATGTCTTGATAAGTTCGAGTTTTACTTGTTCTAGATTTGTATCAAGTCCAAAAGCTAAAAACGGCACAAATAACAAAAAACAAATTTTTCGTATCAAAGCCTTGCTCCGTAGTTTTTTTACACTATCATACAAAAAAATTCTTATAAAACAAAGCTTTGAAACGCATTTTTGTCTAAAAAGTTGGGATGATATTACCCTCATATTTTTCAAGCATAAATTTCTTTACTTCTTGACTATGCAAAATTTCTTTTATAACTTGAGTTTTGGCTGAATTTATATCTTCTTTACGCACAGCAAGAAAATTTGCATAAGGACTATTTTTATCCTCTAGGATAATAGAATCCTTAAGCGGTTTTAAACCAAAATCAAGAGCGTAGTTAGTATTAATCACCGCTAAATCCACATCCTCTAAAGCCCTTGGAACTTGAGCAGCTTTTAACTCTTTAAATTTTAATTTTTTAGGATTAGAACTAATATCAAGCGGGGTTTTTAAAGCTACTTTCCCATCAAGCTTGATTAAATTTGCTTTTTCAAGGACTTCCAAAGCCCTACTTTCATTTGTAGGATCATTTGGCACAGCTACACTTGAGCCAGTTTTAAGCTCACTTATATCCTTAAATTTTCTTGAATACGCCCCCATAGGAAAGATAGCCACACTTAAAACAGCTTGTAAATCTGTCTTATTTGCCTTGTTAAACTCATCTAAATACGGCTTATGCTGAAATAAATTTGCATCCAGTGAGCCTTCAAGCAAGGCTTTATTTGGTATAGAATAATCGCTAAATTCAACGATTTTAAGCTCATAGCCCTTTTGTTTAAAAAGCGGTTTTGCAAATTCTAAAATTTCACCAAAAGGCACCGGAGTTGCTCCTATAGTGATGATCTTATCATTTGCACTCAAATTTGTTAAAAAAAGCAAGCTCGCTAAAATAAAAGCTTTAATTTTCATATATACTCCTTTGTATGCCAAGCCCCTTTTTTAAGGAGCTTTGGTTTAAAATGCTGGGATTACCGCACCTTGATATTTTTCTTCGATGAATTTTTTCACTTCATTGCTTTGTAAGGCTTTGATTAAAGCTTTGGTTTTAGCTGTGTTTTCATTGCCAGCTTTTACAACTAAGATATTCACATAAGGACTATCTTTGCTTTCTATAACAAGAGAATCCTTAACCGGATTTAAATTTGCTGCCATAGCATAGTTTGAATTAATCACAGCAAAATCAGCATCTTCTAAAGCCCTTGGAAGCTGGGCAGCTTTAAGCTCTAGGAATTTAAGCTTAAGATCATTTTTGCTAATATCAAGTGGAGTTTTAAGCTCTTTTTGAGCGTCTTTAAACTCAATCGCTTTTGTGCTAGCGATGATATTTAAAGCCCTGCTTTCATTTGTCGGATCATTTGGAATAGCAATTTTTGCACCATTTTTAAGCTCTTTGATATTTTTAAATTTCTTAGAATACACACCCATAGGCTCAAGGTGAATGCCAGCGACACTAACAAGCTTTGTGCCTTTGTTTTTGTTAAATTCATTTAAGTATGGTGTATGCTGAAAGAAGTTCGCATCAAGCTCGCCACTATCTGTAGCTAAGTTTGGTTGCACATAATCGTTAAATTCTTTAATCTCAAGCTCAAAGCCAGCTTTAGCTAAATTTGGCTTTATAAACTGCAAGATCTCAGCATGAGGCACAGGAGTAGCTCCAACGATGATTTTTTCTGCATTTGCGTAAGTGGTTAAACCTAAGATAGAGGCTAGAAGTAGAGTTTTTAATTTCATTTTGTTTTCCTTTCATAGTCAAAATATTTGTGCTTGCTTCATCTAAAATAATCTGACTACCGAAAACGCTAAAGTTTTTGATGATAGCCAGACTAACGCATCTGAGTCATCATAAAAAAATCCTTTATTTATTAGAAATAAAAATTATAGGATTTTACACTTTTTTTCTTAAATGAGACTGAATTTAAATAAAAATATTGGCATTTTTTATATCGTAAAAAATAAAATATGGGTAAAAACTAAAAACAAGAGCATTTTTCTAGCTCTTTTTCACGGAATTTAAATTTAAATTTTGTTATAATCAAGCTTTAAAAAGGAGTAAAAATGTTAAGCAAAAGATCACAAGTTTTAGGCGAGTCCATAACTCTAGCTATCACAGCGCTTGCAAATGAGCTTAAGGCTAAGGGCGAGGATATACTGAGCTTTTCAGCTGGAGAGCCAGACTTTGACACCCCAGAAGTCATTAAAAACGCAGCCATAAAAGCTATACAGCAAGGTTGTGGTAAATACACTGCTGTAGCTGGCACAAATGAGGTTTTAAAAGCTGTGGCTTTTAAGCTTAAAAAAGACAATAATTTAGATTATGATATAAGTGAAATCATCACAAATGTAGGAGCCAAGCACTCACTTTTTGAATGTATTCAATGCCTTGTAGAAGAAAATGATGAAGTGCTTATCCCAAGTCCTTATTGGGTAAGCTATCCTGAAATGGTAAAATACGCCGGCGCAAAGCCTGTTTTCATAGAGGGTGAGGAGCAAAACGGCTTTAAAATCACAGCTAATCAGCTTAAAAAAGCTATCACTTCAAAAACAAAACTTTTGATCTTAAACTCCCCAAACAACCCTATAGGAGCTATTTATAGCAAAGATGAACTTTTAAGTTTAGCAAAGGTGCTTGAAGGCACAAATATCATCGTTTTAAGTGATGAAATGTATGAAAAACTTCGCTATGATAATACTGAATTTCACGCCTTTGCAAGCCTTAGTGAAGATGCCCTACAAAGAAGCGTTACTATAAATGGTTTAAGTAAATGTGGGGCAATGCCAGGCTGGCGTTTTGGCTATATGGCAAGTAAAAACAAGGATTTGATTAAGGCTGTAAAAAAACTGCAAGGACAAAGTACTTCAAATATCTGCTCTATCACCCAGCACGCTGCTATCCCTGCCCTACTTGGTGAGGCTGATAAAGACTTAGAATTTATGAGAGCTGAGTTTGAAAAAAGACGCGATAAAGCCTTAGAGCTTTTAGCACAAATGCCAAATTTAAGCGTATATAAACCACAAGGAGCCTTTTATCTTTTTGTGAATATCTCAAGGCTTGAAAAAGACTCTATGAAATTTTGCCAAAAACTCTTAGAGGAGCAAAAAGTGGCTGTGGTTCCGGGCATTGGCTTTGGTATGGAAGGGTATTTTCGCCTTTCTTATGCCACAAGTTTAGATAATATCATCAAAGGCTTAGAACGCATTAAGACTTTCGTGCAAAATTACAAAGCTTAAACTTACTCTTAACTTGTCTTTATCTCAAGGCAAGTGAGTTTTTTTAAAAAGCTTGAATTTTCTACAAAGGCTTTAAAATAGCATTTACCCTAGCGATACTATCAGTTTTAGCAAGGCTTAGACGCACGATGCTATCTTTTAAAGCCTTTAAAGAATGTGGCACATTTGCACTTAAAGCTATCATATCAAGAGCTTTAAGTTTAAAAATTTCATTTTCTAGACTAAATTCAATCTCGCCTTTTAATACCTGCACACTTATGTCAAATGGAGCTTTATGCTCTTTCATCACGCTTTGTTTTGGCATAATGATTTGAATTTCTTTTGCATTTGCGTTTTCATGAAGAACTTTAATGCCAACTTGCTCATCTTTAAATTCAAGCCTATCCCAAGAAATAACTTGCATTGGATTTTACCTCTCTTTTGAAATGATTTTGTCATTTTAGCATTTTTTATCATTATAAAATTTAACCCAAGATAATAAAATTCAGTTTGCTTTTAATATAATACTATATAATTGTTATCATTTTAAAATAAGGAAATTCCTCTATCTATGCGACTTTTAAGACAATATTTTTTAATTTTAGTTTTTTTATCAAATTCATTTTATCTCTTAGCAGATGAAAAAACCCAAGATCACAAAAACTCCACACTAAAGCTATCAGCTTCTGTAATCACAGCGCAAAAAGATATACTTGATGCTACGAACAACACGGAATTTTCTGCAAAAAACACACTCTTGCAATCAGGCGATCTTGCTAAGTCCTTCTTAAATCTGCCCGGTTTTTCTATGGCAAGAAAAGGTGGTGGTGGAAGTGAGATATTTTTTCGCTCACAAGGTGCGTCAAGGCTACCTATTTTTATCAATGGTGGTATTTTAAATGGCGGTTGTGGCGGGCGAATGGATACAAGTATCTCTTATATATTTGCTGAAAATTATGATACCATTACTACCCTAAAAGGTCCTCAAGATGTGCGCTTTGGGAATTTAATCAGTGGGGGAGTGCTTTTTGATAGAGATATTAAAAGGCTTGATACAACGACGATGAAAGCTCAAAGTAGCGTGCTTTACGCAAGCTTTAACCAACTTGAGCTTAATGCTGATATGTTTGGTGGGAATGAGCTTGGTTCTTTGCGTGTCATTGGCTCAAGGTATTCAAGCAATGATTATGAAACTGCAAACAAGCAAAGTGTGCATTCAGCCTACAAAAGAGAGTCTTTAAGCCTCATTGGCACACTCACGCCCTTTGAAAGCACAGGTATAGAACTTGATGCAGACTTTGGCAAAGGTTTTGCTTCGTATGCAGATCGTGCTATGGACGGACGCACTTTTGATAGAACTTCTTTTAATTTAAGAGTAAAACAAGAGCTTAATACTCTTTTTGAGTATATTGATTTTCGTGTGTGGCATAATGAAATCGATCATATTATGGATAATTTCTCACATCGCCCAAATACAAGCTCTATGTTTATGCTAAGCAATCCAAAACGCACAAATTCAGGCTTTAGAACAGAACTTAACTATAAGGCAAGTCAAGAACTTTCTTTTTATCTTGGCACAAATTACAACCACGACAAACACTCTTCTCGTAGCGGCTTAGGCACAAATGCCCAAACAGCTGATACAAATGCCTTTAGTAAATCCTATACTCCAAATTATCTTGAACAAAGCATTGGCGGCTTTTTACAAGGACAATACTTTGGCTTTAAAGATATGGGTGTATTTTTTGGCACAAGATATGATGAGCTAAAAACATTGCGTTATAAAACTATGCGAACAAATGGCGGTTACAAACACAAAAGCGATGGACTTGTTAGTGCTTTTGTGCGCTTAGAGCACTATCAAGAAGCGATGACTTTGTATGCTGGAGCTGGTTATGCGCAAAGAGGGGCTGATTATTGGGAGATCAATAAAATCAATGGCGAAAAATTAAAATCTGAAAATAACGCCCAGCTTGACTTTGGAGCGATTTATAAGACAGAAAATTTGTATCTTAATGCCTCATTTTTTGCTTCAAGAATGTATGATTATATACTTATAAATTGGGCAAATAGCTCCGCGCTTCAAACAAATGCTAAACTCTATGGAGGCGAGATAGAAGGTGAAATTTCTTTTGATGAAATTTATCATTTTTATGCCAATCTTTCCTATACTTATGCTCAAAACACCAAAACAAACACGCCTTTACCAAGAATAGCCCCTTTACAGACGCGTTTTGCTTTTTATATCGACACAAACTCATGGCTTTTACGCCTTGACATTGATGCACAAGCTGCACAAACGCGCTATGCAAAAGACTATGGAAATGTTGTTGGAAGGGACTTTGGGCGAAGTGCTGGCTTTTATACAGCAAATTTATACGGAGGCTATAAAAATAAAAATTTTTCATTCTTACTCGGTATAGACAATCTTACAAACACTTTATACGCTTATCACTTATCTAAAAACAGCGTTGAGATCAGCATGCTTGATAATCCTATCAGCCAAAGGGTATTTGAACCCGGACGCAGTATGTGGGCGAAATTTAAACTTGATTTTTAACATAAAAACAGACTTTGAAAAAAACGCATGATAACACAACTCAAAAAAAGCTATCATTGTAAAAAGTATGGCTGATGAAGTAATTTGCTCTATCAAAAACTCAAGCTATCAAATTTAGCTCATCACCAAACGCATCAAAAGCAAGTCTTCTCCGCTGATGATTTTTAGCTCCGTGCTTTGACAATGTGGGCATTTAAACTCATTTTGTTTTAAAATACTATTTTGTCCGCACTCAAAACAAGTTATTTCAAGTTCGCTTTGTTCTATAAAAAGCTCAGCTTGCTTGCAAAAGCTTGAATTAAGCCTAAAAGTATCAAAACAACGTTTAAAAAGCTCACTTTCTATACCGCTTAAACGTCCTATTTTAACATAAACCTCGCTGATTTGCGTAGCGTTTTGCTCTTTTGCGTTTTGTTCGCAAAGCGTGATTAAAGACTCAACTATGCTAAGTTCGTGCATATTAACAAATTCTTGGTAAAAGTTCGCCTTTTGGAGCTTCTAAAAAACGTTTTGCTCCAAAAGCATTTTCAAGTATAACCCTGCCCTTTTTTTCGCTTAAAATTTCACCTATTATATTTGCATTTGGATTAAAAGTTCTTAAAATTTCAAGAGCTTTTTGTTCATCTTTTTTTTCAACGCAAAGCACAAAGGTACCTTCATTTGCCAGCTCATAAGGCTCAAAGCCAAAAAGCTCGCATACTCCAGCCACCTCATCTTTAACGGCGATTTTTTCCTCAAATACAAGTATATCAAAGCCACTTTGTCTTGCCCACTCATTAAGTACAGCAGATAAGCCTCCACGCGTTGCATCACGCATGGCAAGAGGCTTGATATGAGCCTCAAAAAGACTTAAGACCTCATCTTTTAAGCTCTTACAATCACTCTTTACCTCAGCTTCAAGCTCATTTCTTTGCACTAAAACAGCTGCTCCGTGTCTGCCTATATCGCCTGAAAGAAGCACAGATAAGCCAGCTTTTATGTCCTTAGTTTGCACTTTTTGGGTGATAGTGCCAAGTGCTGTTGTATTGATATAAAGTTCATCAGCCTTACCTTTTGGCACGACTTTGGTGTCTCCACACACGACTTTTACCCCAGCTTTTTGGCATTCTTTATAAATGCTAGCAAGAATTTTTTCAAGTTTTTGTGTTTTAAAGCCTTCTTCTATGATAAAAGCAAGACTTAAAAACTCAGGCTTAGCTCCTACCATTAAAACATCATTAATACTTCCACATACACAAAGCTTGCCTATATTTACTTCTTCATCTAAAAAAATGGGGCTAAGAGTAAATGAATCTGTACTTAAAGCTAAATTTCCAAGTATAGCCGCATCATTTGCTTCGCGTAAAATCTCATTATCTAAAGCCTTGAAAATCCCCGCTATAAGCTCGTTCATCTCCTCGCCACCGCCACCATGTGCAAGTTGAATTTCTTTCATCATAGCCCTTTAATTTACTTTTGAGTATTTATAATACGCCGCACAAGCTCCCTCGCCACTTACCATACAGCTACCAACTGGAGTTTTAGGCGTGCAAGCCTTGCCAAAAACCTTGCAATCATAAGGCTTGGCTATACCTCTTAATATACTGCCACAAATACAAGCCTTGCTTTCATTTTTACTTTGCACGCTACAATCAAACACCTTTTCAGCATCATAACTTGCAAATTCATCCTTAAGTTTAAGCCCAGAATCAGCGATCATTCCAAGCCCACGAAATTCAAAATCACAACTTGTAAAATACCGCTTCACAAGCTCTTGAGCCTTTTCATTGCCCTTAGCACTTACTGCTCTTGAGTATTGATTATACACCTCATAAGTGCCTGCGTTTTCTTGGCGGACTATATTAAGCACGCTTTGCATAATATCAACTGGTTCAAAGCCACTTACAGCTATAGGTGTATGATATTTTTCAGCTATTGGTTTATAAAGCTCATAACCTGTGATAACGCTTACATGAGAAGGTCCTAAAAAGGCATCGATTTTGACATTTTCATCATTCATTATAGCGTGAATTGGAGCTGGCACGGTGATATGATTGATATGAAAAAAGACATTTTTTAAGCCTTTTTCTATGACTTTTTCAAGGAGTAATGCACTCATAGGCGTCGTGGTTTCAAAACCTATGGCAAAAAAGATGATGGTTTTTTCTGGGTTTTGCTCGGCGATTTTAAGCACTTCAAGAGGCGAATACAAAGCCCTTACATCACCGCCTTTTGCACGAAGTTCAAGTAAGGATATAGTGCTTCCAGGCACTCTTAGCAAATCCCCTAAGGTGCAAAAGATAGAGCTTGGCATAGAAGCAAGCTTAATCGCCATATCAATGCGAGTTCTAGGCATAACGCACACCGGACAGCCTGGACCATGCACAAAGTTAATTTCTTTTGGCAGTATAGACGGCAGGGCAAATTTCATAATACTATGTGTATGCCCACCGCAAATTTCCATGATATTAACAGGCTTTTTAAGCTCTTTTTCAATAAGCTTTTTAAAAGCTAAAATGGTGTTTTTATCTCTGTATTCATCGATGAAGTTCATGGTATCCTAAATTCCCTTCATTTTCATCTATTTCTCCGCTTTGCATTTGCTGGACTATTTCTTGATAAGCTTTTATGCTTTCTTTTGCGTATTCTTTATCGATCTTTTCCATAGCCACGCCTACATGAATAAGCACAAAATCTCCCACTTTACAGGGCTCAGCAATCAAATCCAAATTTACCCTTCTTTTTACGCCTAAGGTTTGTACCACAGCATTATTAAGCTCGTCAATTTCTAAAATTTCAGATGGTATAGATAAACACATTAATTTAACTCCTTTTTAAGTCTTAGGTATTTAAACCAAAGTTCTAAATTTGTGCCGTTTTTTGCATCAAGAGCGATAATTTCTACTTTTGGATTGAGTTTTTTGCACTCTTTTATGGCTTCATCTGTATCAAAATCAAACAAAGAAGCTAAATCAGCCTTTGAAATGATGACAAGATCAGCTTTTTTAAACATTACTGGATATTTTGCTGGCTTATCACTGCCCTCAGTTACGCTTAAAAGCACTACATTGATATGCTGCCCTAAATCATAGCTTGCAGGACAAACAAGATTGCCTACATTTTCGATGAAAAGCAGATCAGTATCTGCTAAATTTAAGTGGTGCAAAGCCTCATGCACCATAAAAGCATCTAAATGACAGCTTTGTCCTGTGGTGATTTGATAAGCATTTGCTCCAGCTTCCCTTACCCTTTTAGCATCATTTTCAGTTTCTAAGTCCCCTTCAATGACGCTGATTTTAAGCTCAGCTTTTAAAGCCTTTATGGTGCTTTCTAAAAGCGTGGTTTTGCCGCTTCCTGGAGAACTCATTAAATTTAAACATAAGACTTTGTTTTCATTAAAATGTTTTCTATTATGCCCTGCTTCATGATCATTTTGGCTTAAAATTTTTGTAATTACTTCTACGCTTTTTGACTCGTTTAAGGTTGGGTGGGCATGATCGTGACTATGCTTGTGTGAATGAGTATGTGAGTGTCCATCTTTGTGAGTATGCTCGTGAGTGTGCTCATGGGTAAGTGAGCAACCGCAATCTTTACACATGGTTTTCCTTTGTATTTTTGTTTGATTATAATGATTTTTGGCTTAAATGAAGGTAAAAAGTAAGACTAAGTTAATCTTGCTTTGTCAAGAAAAAGCAAATTGAGTCAAACAAAGCAAGATTAAAAATTTAAAGCTTTATGGTATAAACCACAAAGAAATTACAAAGATCGGTAAAGAAAAGATCAAAGCAGTGATACAAAAGCCCATGATATCTCTTACACCAAGTCCAGCTATAGCTAAGGCTGGTAAAGCCCAGAAAGGCTGAGCCATATTTGCCCATTGTTCACCATATGCTATAGCCATAGTGGCTTTTCCAAGATCAGCACCAAGCTCTTTAGCTGCTTCTAAAACAAAAGGTCCTTGTATAACCCAGTGTCCTCCACCTGAAGGCACAGCAAAATTAATTGCTGCTGAGCTGAAAAATGCCCAAACGGCGTAATTGTCTTTATTGGCTATATCGATGAAAAAGTCAGTGATTAAGCCTCCAAGCCCAGAATCTTCCATCATCAAAGCAATCGCCGCATAAAAAGGAAACTGCACTAAAATTCCAGCCGTAGATCGAGCCGCACCTTGAATGGCTCTCATATATGCCATAGGTGTTTTATGAAGCGCAAGCCCACCGACTAAAAAGATGAGATTAACTCTATTTAAATCAAGCCCAGCAAAGCCTTTTTTCATAAAATAATCCACCAAATATACCACACCCACAAGCACGATAATATAAGCTAAAGATTTGCTTTCTTCCATTTTAAGTGCTGGAGGAGCATCTTTTGGAAGTTCTTTTTGATAGCTTGGCTCTTCAGCTAAAAGTGCTGGATCGACAACTTTTGGTTCTTTTGGCACCATATAAGTTACTAAAATCGGCATAAAAACAAGTAAGCAAAGTATAGTAAAGCCATTATACCAAGTAAAAACTGTATCAGTTAAAGGGATAGGCACACCAGCAAGGTATTTTTGTACTATACCATTGTCCGCACTTGCAGCTGAAAGTGGCATAGAACCGCTTAAGCCTCCACCCCAAGTCATAAAGCCTATATAAGCGCAAGCTATAAGTAAGCCATAATCTACAGCCTTTAAATTTCTTGCGATTTGTTTTGCAAAAAGCGCACCAATAACTAGTCCAAAGCCCCAGTTAATCGCACTTGCAACACCACCAAAAAACGCCACTAAAGCCACAGCTTGTTTTGGAGTCTTCGCATAAGAAGCACAAATTTTTAAAAGCTTTTTTACTGGTTCAGAGCTAGCTAGCGCAAAACCAGTAACCACTATCATCGCCATTTGAGTAGTAAAGGCTAGTAAATTCCAAAAACCATCACCCCAAAATCTTGTCATTGACATCAATGCGCTTGGAGTTTCTCCAGCTGCTGCTGATCCAGCCGCTTTTAAAGCTGCTGCACTTGAAACATCAACAACGAAATACCCCCAAACAAAAACGATCACACTCAAGATGATCGCAAAAACAAGTGGATCAGGTAAATAACGCTGAACCACCCTCGTCATAAAAGATGAAATTGCACCTATCATATTAGTCCTTTAAATGCATACTTCAAAGTTTGCTTCAGTTTTAGCTTTCACCTCATCTAAAGTTGCTTCGCCTTGAAGTTCAACAAGTTTCATTTTGCCATTTTCAAAATCAAACACCCCAAGTTCAGTGATCACGCGATTAACGCATTTTGCACCGGTTAACGGCAAAGAGCACGCTTTTTTAAGCTTTGAATTGCCATTTTTATCAGTATGTTCCATAACCACGATCACTTTTTTTGTTCCATTGACAAGGTCCATTGCCCCGCCCATACCCGGCACTAATTTGCCCGGGATAATCCAGTTTGCAAGATTACCTTGCTCATCAACCTCAAGTCCGCCAAGCACAGTAATATCAACATGCCCGCCACGAATCAAGCCAAAAGAAAAGCTTGAGTCAAAAAACATACCCCCTTCTAGTATAGATGAAGCCTGTCCGCCTGCGTTTGTAACGCGTGGATTTTTTTCAGCTGGCGCTGGTCCCATTTTAAGCATACCATTTTCTGATTGCATAATGATCTCAACTCCACTTGGTAAGTAGTTTGCTGCTTGAGTTGGCATACCTATACCTAAATTTACTAAATCCCCATCTTTAAAGTCTTTTGCTACTCTTTTCACGATAAGAGCAACGATTTCTTCTTTGCTTAGTGCCATTATTTCTCCTTTTTGCTTTCTACTATGTAATCAACCACGACGCCAGGAATGATCACTTGGTTTGGATCTAAGGCACCATCGACAAATTCTTCAACTTCAACGATGACTATATCAGCCGCCATAGCCATTACGACATTAAAATTTCTTGTTGTGCCATCATAGCTTAGATTGCCGTATTTATCAGCCTTTGTAGCATAGATAAGTGCAACTTTTGCACGCAAAGCCTTTTCAAGCAAGAACTCTTTACCATCAACTTTAACTATATCTTTACCCTTAGCTACATCAGTGCCAAGTCCTGTAGTTACAAGCACACCACCAAGTCCATATCCTCCAGCTCTTATCCTCTCAGCTAAAGTTCCTTGTGGCACAAGATCAACTTCAAGTTGTCCTTCACTCATCAATCTTCCGGTTTCTTTGTTTGTGCCTATGTGAGTGGCGATGACTTTTTTTAGCTGTCCAGCCACAACAAGCTTACCATAACTATAATCAGCCATAGCTGTGTCATTGCCTATCATTGTTAAATTCTTTGTTCCAGCTTCAAGCAGGGCATCAACACATTTATGCGCTGTGCCACAACCCAAAAAGCCACCCATCATTACAGAATCACCATCTTTGATTAAAGCTGCCGCTTCTTTTGCAGAGATTTTTTTCATTATTCATTCCTTTCAAAAATAGCAGCGATTCCCTGCCCGCCACCTATACATAGAGTTGCTAAGCCGTGTTTTGCTTTTCTTCTTTTCATCTCGTGAAGTAAGCTTACGGTGATTCTTGCTCCACTTGCACCAACTGGATGTCCTAAAGCTATAGCTCCACCATTGATATTGATTTTGGAAAGATCATTTGGTTTTAGCTCTTTTAAGCACGCTAGAGATTGGGCTGCAAAAGCTTCATTTGCTTCGATTACATCGATATCATTGATACTCATCTTAGCTTTATCAAGCACTTTTTGAGCTGCTGCTGCTGCTCCTATACCCATGATACTTGGATCAACTCCAGCTGCTGCTACGGCTTTGATTGTGGCTAGTATAGGAAGATTTAAAGCTTGAGCTTTTGCCTTACTCATCACAAGCACTAGGGCTGCTCCATCATTGATACCTGATGAATTTCCAGCTGTTACTGAACCTTCTTTGTCAAAGGCTGGTTTGAGTTTATTAAGTCCTTCAGCACTTGCATCAAGTTTTACAAACTCATCTTTATCAAAGATAGTGTCGCCTTTTTTGCTTTTTAATGTTATAGGCACGATCTCATCTTTAAAAACGCCTGATTCTAAGGCTTTTTTAGCTTTGATTTGAGACTCAAGAGCAAATTTGTCTTGTTCATCTCTTGTTAAGCCGTATTTTTTTACCAAATTTTCAGCAGTAATACCCATATGATAATTATTAAAAGCGCAAGATAAAGCATCTTTAATCATGCTATCAACGACTTTTTTATCGCCCATTTTATAGCCTTCTCGAATTCCTTCGAGCAAATAAGGAGACATTGACATATTCTCAGCTCCACCTGCAAGTATCACTTCAGCATCTCCTAGAGCTATGCTTTGCTGTGCTAAACCTATGGCTTTAAGTCCAGAGCCACATACTTTGTTGATCGTAAAAGCAGATTTGCTTTGATCAATTCCGCTATTGATTAAGACTTGTCTAGCAGAGTTTTGTCCTTGTCCTGCTTGAAGGATTTGTCCTAAAATCACTTCATCAACAAGATTTGGATCAATCTTAGTTTCTGCGAAAATCGCCTTAGCAACAGCACTTGCTAGATCCACCGCTTTGGTGTTTTTCAAGCTACCCATAAAAGAACCCAACGCGGTTCTTTTCGCACTTACAATAACAACTTCTTGCATTGTTTGCTCCTAAAAAAGAATTTGAGACTACTCTTGTTTTTCACCTCATAAGCTCAATGATAACAAAAATTAAAAATTCTTATTTCCAAAAAAGAAAAAATGCTTTTTTTAAGTTTATTTTAATTTTTTTGAGTAATAAAGTAACAAATTTTTCATTTTTATTACTTTTATATTTAAGTTTTATTTAATATTTTTTACTTTTTGATAGAAATTATTGTGTAAAAAATATAGAATTATTTTGGCTAAAGGGAGAGATATTATATTAAATATTTATTTTATCATATTTAAATTCAAGTAGGTATAATAAAAATGCTATAGAACAACAAAAACTATAAATGATAAAAACAATCAATAATAATAATCTTAAAAATTTAAAATATAAAATTAAGAAAATTGAGAAAGAAAATTTTCATTTTTTAATTTCGTTTTTTTTAAAGTCCATTGTATTCAAAGCAATATAATAAAAATAGATAATTTTACTTAAAGTATCTAATCAACCAAACTTCAGCATGTAAGCTTTTTTACATACTGAAGTTTTTTTAAAGATAGAGGAAAAAGGGTTATTTAATCAAATTTTCTGTAATGGTAGCGATTTCAAGCTCTTCATCAGTTGGCACGATGAGAATTTTTACCTTTGAACCTGCTTTAGAAATTTCACAAAGCTTACCTCTTAAGCCTTTATTTACGCTTTCATCAAGCTCAAAACCAAGATGAGCAAGTTTATCACACACAAGCTTTCGCACAAGATCAGAATTTTCGCCAACTCCAGCTGTAAAGATAAGTGCGTCAGTGCGTGGCAAGATAGCAAAATATGAGCCTATGTATTTAGCAAGGCGGTAGATATACATATCTTGGGCGAGTTTTGCTTTTTTGTCGCCTTTTTCGATTTGTGCTTCAACATCTCTTAAGTCATTAAAGCCACAAATTCCTAAAAATCCACTTTTTTTATTCATTATATTATCGATTTGCTCTGGATTTAAGCCCTTAGTTTTAGCAAGATAAGGCACGATAGCTGGATCAATATCTCCACATCTTGTTCCCATCATCAACCCTTCAAGCGGAGTAAGTCCCATAGAAGTATCCACGCATTTTCCACCTTCTATAGCACTTACACTTGCGCCATTTCCAAGATGAGCGGTAATAGCGTTAAATTTGTTTAGCTCTATACCTAAAAACTCAGCGGCTTTTTTACTTACATAAGAATGAGAAGTGCCATGAAAGCCATATTTTCTAATCTTATCTTCTTCAAAATACTCATAAGGTAAAGCATACATATACGCAAAATCTGGCATAGTTGAATGAAACGCTGTATCAAATACAACGACATTTTTTACCTTAGGGGCAGCTTTTTGCATAGTTTTAATGCCAGCTATGTGGGCTGGGTTGTGTAAAGGTGCCATAACGCTTACTCTTTGAATTTCATTTAGCACAGCCTCATCAACGACGCAGTGATTAATTAGTTTTGCTCCACCTTGCACGACTCTATGTCCGCAACCATCAAGCTCATTTAAATCATGCAAAAGCCCTGATTCTTTAAAAAGTTCATTAACAAGACTTAAACCTACTTCATGATTTGCGATTGCTCCTTCGCGTGAGTATTTTTTATCTTTAGCGATATCTTTAAGCTCCACTTTAGAATCACTTTCACCTATCTTTTCAACAAGTCCGCTTGCAACAGCGGTTTTATCTTCATAAAGCTTAAATTTAATCGAGCTTGAACCCGAGTTTAATACTAAAATTTTCATTGTTTTCCTTTTATCAAAATTTAATTATCTTGTGCTTGAATCGCACTTAAAATGACAGTATTTACCACATCATCAACCAAGCAGCCTCGACTTAAGTCATTTACTGGCTTTTTAAGTCCTTGTAAGATAGGACCTATAGCAAGCGCTCCAGCTGTTCTTTGCACGGCTTTATAGCCTATATTTGCAGCATTTAAGTCTGGGAATACAAAAACATTTGCATAGCCTGCGACTTTTGAACCGGGCATTTTGCTTTTTGCAGTGAGTGGATCATAAGCTGCGTCAAACTGCAAAGGTCCATCAACACAAAGTTCTGGATATCGCTCTTTTGCTATTTTTAGCGCTTCTTTGCTTGCTTCTACACTTATGCCACTGCCACTGCTTCCACTTGAGTAAGAAAGTATAGCTACTTTTGGATCAAGCCCAAAGGCTTTGGCTGTGCTTGCGCTAGTATAAGCTATCTCTGCAATTTGCTCTGGGGTAGGATTTGGCGTAACCGCACAATCAGCAAACACCAAAAGCCTATCTTCTAAGCTCATAAAAAACATACCTGAAACGGTTTTTACATTTGGTTTTGTTTTAATGAGCTGTAAAGCCGGTCGTATAGTCTCAGCTGTAGTTGTAGAAGCTCCACTTACCATAGCATCAGCTTTTTGAGCATGCACTAAGAGTGTGCCAAAAAAAGTGCGATCAAGCACGAGTTTTTTTGCTTCTTCTAAGCTCATACCCTTTGCTTTTCTTGCTTCATAAAGCGTGTTTGCAAACTCATCATGAAAAGGCGAGTTTTTTGGATCAAGAATTTGTGCATTTTTAAGATCAACGCCAAGCCTGTTTGCTCTTTCTTTGACTTCTTTTTCATTGCCAAGCAAGATAAGATCGACAACTTCTTGCTCGAGCAAAATTCCACTAGCTTCAATGATCCTATCATCATCACTTTCTGGTAACACAACGATTTTTTTGTCTTTTTTAGCACTTTGTATAAGCTTGTAACGAAAGCGATTAGGTGTTAAAAAGGTATAATCATCAAGCTCTTTTACATTTTCTTGATTAAACCACTCATCAATAATAACAAAATTCTTGCTTTCAAGACGTTTTTGTAGATAATCATCGCACATTTTGGCATTGTTTTTATCTACTATAGCATAAATTGGCGTGTTAAGCTCTTTTGCAAGACGGGTATTAATCTCAAAAGAGCCTAAAATCCCAAATCTTGAAAAGCCCACAACAAAAACAAAATCATAATTTGCTTTTAAATTTTCATAGTCATTAATGATCTTATCAGTAAAAAGATTTTGATCGTCGTTGTATTGCTTGGTGCCATTTTGAAAATTAAAACTATACACGCTTGCTAAGTCTTGTTTGAGTTTGAATTTGGTGATGAGATTTTTAAGTGTTTCTATGGTATCTTCACTCACTACTGGGCAAAAAAGGGCTAGGTTTTTATGCTTTTTACATAAATTTTCTAGCAACTGGGTGCTGATTTTGAGGTTTATCTCCTTTTGATCAGAACGAATGAGGTATAAACTTCTCATTTTTACTCCTTGCTTTTTTAAAGTTGGAACTCAATTTGCTTTTATAATTTTACTAAGATTTTATTAAAAATAAACTTTTATTAAGGAAGAAAAATGAAAAAAAGGATTTTTTGCGTGAGCTCTTTGGTAGCAACTTATTTTTTAACAGGATGTGGAGCTGGTGTTGAACCACAAATCAGTATGAAACCGCCCGCTTATGTAGAAGAGCTTGCACCAAAACAAACAAATAATGTCGAAATAGCACCAGGATCGCTTTTTGGCAAGGGAGACAATCCCTTATTTTCAGATAAAAAAGCGATGAATGTCAATGATCTTGTAACGGTTACCATACAAGAAAGCACCACACAAAGCACGCAAGCTAATAAAGCTACTTCAAAAACAAATAACACCAATTTAGGTGGAGATACACTTACAGCTGGTGGGGCTTTATCAAGCATAGCAAATACAATTAGTGATTATTCAAATATAGGCTTTGGGACAAATTCAAACTCAAACTACACAGGACAAGGCTCACAAACAAGAAATGAAAGCTTTAATACTACCATTTCAACCCGTGTGATTAAAATCCTTGCAAATGGAAATTATTTCATCGAAGGCTCAAGAGAACTTCTTATCAATGGTGAAAAACAAACCATACAACTTAGCGGCGTAATCCGCCCTTATGATATAGGACAAGACAATACCATAGATAGTCGTTACATAGCTGATGCAAAAATCCTATACAAAACTGAAGGCGATGTCGCAAGAAGCACGAGAAAGCCTTGGGGAACAAGCATATTTGAAGCCATTTGGCCTTATTAAGCAAATGCTAAAAACAAGTTATAAATTTGCGATGATAAGCTTGATATCATCGCAAAGCTTTAGCCTGTAAGCCCAACTTCTTTATAATTTTCTAAAATATCACTTTTAAATTTTCAAAGCACAGATAAAGCCTTGTTAATATCCTTTTGAATTTGAGCTTTAAGCTCTATAAGAGTGTTAAATTTTTGATTTTCTCTTAAAAAAGCTTTAAATTTTAAAGCTATACGCTCATTTTTTAAAACCTTAAGCGAAAAAGGCTCGATGATATGCGTTTCTATGCTGAATTTTTCATCAGTGCTTAAACGTTTGCCGATAAAACTTACACTTTTAAAAGCTTGATTTTGCACTATGGTATGGCTTGCATATACTGCATTTTTAGGTAAAAAATACTGCTCTTTTGTATCAAGATTAAGCGTAGCAAAAAGCTCTTTTGAACCAAGTCCTTGTCCGCTGATAAGCTCACCACTAATCTTATAGCTTCTTCCTAAAAAAGCATTTGCCTTTTCAATCAAGCCCTCACTCAAAAACTCCTTAATCTTACTTGAATGCACTCCCACCCCATCAAGTTCAAATTCCCTTACAATAAGTGTTTTAATCCCACTTAAAGGCTCAATATCTTTTGCATTAAAAGCCCTATCTTTGCCAAAGCGAAAATCCTCACCCACAACAATCTTTTTTAAATTCTTAAACTCAAGCCTTAAAAGTCTTAAAAAAGCCTCTCCGCTGAGTTCTTTAAGCAGTGAAAAATCCACATTAATAAGCTCAAAATCCACAAGCTCTTTTTTATCCTCTAAACTTGTAAGCGCAAAAGGCTTTTTTGTATCGATAAGCAAGAGTGCTGGATTATTATCAAGATGAGAAAAAAGCTTGAAATGCCCAAGGTGCATTCCATCAAACCTACCTATAGCAAGACTTTCAATCCTATCTTTTTGAATACAGGTAAAAATACTCGACATTACCTTCCTTTCCTTTTAAGCTTGATTTTATACTTGTTTGTAAAAGCCAGCCAAGTTGCATACAGGCTTTTTCAAAGCTTTTTCTTGCCAAATTGATGGCTTTTTCATCTTTTAAAACGCCTTTTTTATCTCTTTTTGCTTCTTTACCAACTTCAAATTGAGGCTTAAAAAGCAAGATAATATAAGCATTTGCTAGCTTATCAATGAAAGCTAATAAATGCAAAAGTGAGATAAAGCTCACATCGCAAGTAATAAGCTCAAATTTTTGCTCCTCATAAGTTCTTGCAAAGTCTCTTAAATCCGTATTTTCAAGACTTTTTACCCTTGAGTTTAAACGCAAGCTTTCATGTAACTGCCCTGCTCCAACATCTAAAGCAAGCACGCTTTTAGCCTCATTTTCAAGCAAAACCTGCACAAAACCTCCTGTGCTAGAGCCTATATCAAGACAGCTTTTGCCCCTTATATCAAGCTTAACTTCTTTTAAAAATGCCTCAAGCTTAAAAGCTGCCCTTGAAACATAAAGTTGACTTAAAAGCTTTAAATTTAAAGCCTTATTTTCTAAAAGTTCTTTTTGGCTTAGTTCTTGCTTAGTATGCTCGTTTTTTAAGCTTAGATAATAAGCCTTTATATCAAAGGCTGGCTTAAAAAAGCTTTGATTGAGCATGATTTGCTTGTTTTCTATCAGCTCTAAGGCTTTGTTTCTTGAAATTTCAAGCTTTTTGCTCACAAAGCTATCATATCTCATTGCAAGAGCTCATCTAAGTCTTTTTTAAGCTTATCTTTATCAGCCGAAAACCACCAAATTCCCATATCAAAGGCATTTTTATTAAGTAAGCTTCTTAAGCTTTCAAGCTCTTGGTAAAAATTTTGATTTTTTTGTTTTAAAAGGCTTAAATTTTCATCAAGAAAAAGCGAGCTTTGATCTAAGTTTTGCATGAGAATAGGAACTTTATCTTGGTATTTATGCTCCTCGTTTTTCTTTTCATCATATACAAACAAAAGCAAAAGTCCAAAAACAAGGCATAAGAAAAAATCCATCTTACCCTTAAACACAAAGCTATACACAAAGCCAAAAGCTAAAGCTTGAGTAAAAAAATTCATAAAATCAAAGCAAAATACAAGAACATAAATACTCAAATCATCACTTAATAATAATAAAAAATTTTTAAACACCAAAAACATATGCAAGGCTTGAGAAAAGCTGTCGATAAAAGCAAGTGTGCTTGTTTTATACACATCAATATTATTACTAAGATATAAAAAAGCCTCTGTTTTTTCAAGCATAAAAACTTGCACTAAAGCATAAAAAAACGCACAAGCTAAACTTGCAAAAAGTATGAATTTAAAGATATTATAAGGGTGTTTTTTAAACTGGGTTCTAAAAAATAAAACAACAAGCACAAAAAAACATGGAAAAATTACAAATAAAAAAAGCAAATCCAAAAGTCCAGCTAGCATTAAGTTTAAAACCAAATGAAGCCAAATACCAAAAGCAAAGACAAAAGCCAGGCTTTTTGAAAAAAAATCCCCCTTAGTAAGCTTATAAAGCAAGGCATTTTGCCTTAAAGTTGCTCTTTTAATAATCATTTTTCTTGCTTTGAAAAAGATAAAAAGCTCATGAAATATCACATATAAAGGTAAAAGCAAAAGCACAAAAGCAAAGGCTAGCTCCTGCCAAAGTAAGCAAAATGCAAAGAGTGAAAAAAGGGTAAAAAATCGCATATTATTTAGCTAAAAGCTCGTTTAATTCATCTTCTGTGAGTGTTTTCACTCCAAGTTCTCTTGCTTTTTCAAGCTTGCTTCCAGCCTCAGTTCCATATAGCACAAAATCAGTTTTTTTAGATACTGAAGAGCTGATTTTAGCTCCCAAGCTTTCTAGCCTTGCTTTTATCTGCTCTCTTGGCTTTGAAAGCGTGCCAGTTATCACTATACTTTTGCCTGAAAGTTCACTTTCATTTTGCATGTTTTGAGTGTGAGTAAGGCTTAAAATTTCATAAAAATGAAGGATTTTTTCTTTATTTACACGCAAAAACTCAGCCAAACTCTCAGCCATTTGCACGCCAAAACCTTCTAGGTTTTCAAAGTCTTGCTTATTTTTATCAATCCACTCAAAGCCAAAACTATTTGCCAATTTTTTAGCTGCTACCTCGCCAATATGCTCAATGCCTAAAGCACTGATAAAGCGGAAAAGCTCGCAGTTTTTGGCATTTTCTATGGCTTCTAGGATATTATTAATCTTTTTATCCTTAAAGCCCTCTAAATTCTCAAAATCTTCTTTTTTAAGATCAAAGATACTTAAAGCTGAATGAATTTTGCCCTTTTTGTATAAAAGCTCTACTATGTTTTGTCCTAAGCCGTCTATATTTAAGCATTTTTTAGATACAAAATAAATAATGCTCTCAAGCACCCTAGCCTCACAATCAAGGTTTTGACACTTAATCAAAGCCCCCTCATCTAAAAGCTCGCTTTGACAAATAGGACAAAGTTTTGGGCGAGTGATAAGCTGCTCAAAGCCCTGCCTACGCTCTTTAAACACCTTTGTGATCTTTGGGATAACATCTCCACTTCTAATGATATTCACCTCATCATTTATCCTTATATCAAGCCTTGCTATCTCATCAAAATTATGTAAAGAAGCTGATTTTACCCTTACTCCATCTAAATCAACAGCTTCTAAAACAGCCACAGGCGTAACTACTCCACTGCGTCCAACTTGTAAATTTACTCCTAACAAACGCGTTGTTTTTTCAAGAGCTGGGAATTTAAAAGCTGCCATAAATTTTGGAAATTTTGCTGTATAGCCAAGCTCTTCACAAAGTGTAAGATCATTGACTCTTACAACCATACCATCCATCATCACGCCCTTGCTTTCTCTTAAAGCCAAAAGCTCATCATAGGCTTTTAAAACCTCATCTAAATTCGCACAAAGCTTGATAAAATCATCTTTTAAAAAGCCAAGTCCTCTCACAAAGTCCATCGCTTCAGCATGGGTTTGAAAATTTAAAGAATTTGCTCCCACACCCCAAGGAAAAAACATCAAATTCCGCTCTTTTGTAATGCTTGTATCAAGCTGCCTTAAGCTCCCACTTGCTGCGTTGCGAGGGTTTGCAAAAAGACTTAGTCCTTCGCTGGCTCTTTTTTCATTAAGCTTTTCAAAGTCTGCTTTTAAGATCACTACCTCGCCTCTAATTTCTATGAATTCTTTATAATTTATAGTTTTTGGGATATTTGCTATCTCACGCACATTTAAGCTTATATCCTCGCCTATTTCGCCATCTCCTCTAGTAGCCCCACTCACAAGCAGCCCATTTTCATAAGTTAAATTTAAGCTTGCTCCATCAAATTTAGGTTCTATAAAAAAATTTTCTTCGCACCTTGCTCTTTTTGCCCAAGCCCTAAGCTCAGCCTCATCAAAAACATCTTCCATACTCCACATTCTTGCTTTATGCCTTAGCTTATGAAACTCACTTTGTATAATAGGAGCTATATTTTGAGTTGGAGAATCCTTGCTAATAAGACTTGCATTATCTTGCTCAAAGGCTCTTAGCTCTCTTATAAGCTTATCATACTCCTCATCGCTTGCCAAAGGCTCATCTTTTTCATAATACGCCCTTGCATAAGTGTTTGCAAGCTGTATTTTTTCAAGATAATCTTCATAAGTCATTTTTAAGTCCTTTTTTTAAATTCCAAGCTCATTTATCGCGTTTTGTAAGGCAAAATACTGCTTATGCTCATATACATCATGTGTTCTTATGATACTTGCTCCATTTTCAAAAGCTCTTGCATGCAAGCTTAAAGAACCAGCCAAACGATCCTTTACCTCACTTTTAAAATACGCATTTATAAGACTTTTTCTACTTGCACCTACAAGCAAAGGCTTTTCAAACTGCAAAAAATGGCTTAAATGCTTAATAAGCAAGAGATTATGCTCTGGGGTCTTACCAAAGCCTATACCTACATCTAAGATGATTTTATCAGCTTCTAAATCTTTTAAAAACTCAAGCTTTTCTTCAAAAAAACTGGCAATTTCAAAAAGTAAGTTTTCATAATGAGGCTTAATTTGCATGGTTTTAGGATCATTTTGCATGTGCATTAAGCAATAATACGCCTTATATTCTCCAGCAAGCTGAGCTAGAGCTAAATTTTTAAGCCCACTTATATCATTAATGAGCTTAAAACCTCTATCTAAAGCGTATTTTAAACAAGTATAATCAAAACTATCAAGACTAAAAATCGCCTTTTCATAAAAGCCTTTTTGATAAATCAAATCAAGGGCTGGCTTAAGCCTTTTAAACTCCTCCTCGCTCCCACAATACTCACTGCCCGGTCTTGAGCTAACCGCTCCTATATCAATAAATTCAGGCTCAAGCTCTAAAAGAGTTTCAAGCCTTGCTTCAAGCTCGTTTAAGCTTACCCTACTTTGAGCATTAAAACTATCCTCATTGATATTTAACACCCCCATAAGCTTTGCAGTTTTTGGCTTTATAAATTTTTTTTCTAAAAATTTCGCTAGTTCTTTAAGCTTAAAATCTTGCATTTTTTCTTTGGCTACAAGCTTAGCAATTTGCTCTTCATTAGCGATTAATAAAGCATTTGAATGCCTAATCTTACCAAGTATAACCTCACTTTGAGTAACAAGTTCTGCTCCTACTCTTAAAGCGTCTTGTTTGAGTATATTTGCAGCTGGGGTGGATAAGTTTTGGATGAAAAAAAAATGCAATTTACTCTTTGCACTCATAAGCTTTTCGCCCATTTTATGAGGTTTTATAAACTTACACAGCACATGAAAATCACTCTTTTCATCGATATGAAAACACAGCATTATTTTGCCTCATATAGTGTTAAAAGCAGGCTTGAAAGCAAGATACTTGGCTTTGAATTAAGCTTTGCAAGCTCATAAGCTTTATAAAAAAACTCAAGTTCTTTTTCGCTTAAATTTTTATTTTTGCTTGCTTCTAGCCCAAGCTGAGCGATAAGCTGTATAAGCTCGCTTTTATCTAAGCCTTCATTTTTTTGTAAAAAAGCAAGAAGTTCTTTTAAATCAAAATTCTTAAGGTTAAGCTCTAGGGCTTTTCTTGTTTTTTTAGGCTTTAAATTCTCACAAATCAACCTTGAACGTATGGTTGGTAAAAGTAAATTTTTTGAAGGGCTGATGATGAGAAATTTAATATTTCTTGGTGGCTCTTCAAGGAGTTTGAGTAAGAAATTTTGAGCCTCTGTGCGAAAAGCCTTTGCCATGATGATGATGATTTTTTGAGTATTTTCTGCTATATAGCTTTCTTTTTCTATGGCTCTTGCATCTTCCATTAAAAGCTCATTTGCTGGAATTTTGGGGATAAAACGCAAATTTTTTTCACCAAATTCTTTGATAAGTTTTTCTTTTAAGCCCTCAAAATCATCGCTGATAAGAATTTTGCTTACAAAACTCAAAGGCTCACCCTTGAAAACAAAATCGCATCAAGCATTTCATCAAAAAGCTTGTAAAGTGAGAGTAATTTACTATCCAAGTCCTTATCTTTGCTATTAAGATAAAAACTATTTTGCAATTCCTCATCAAAAAGCCAAAGCAAGCTATTATCTTTTGACTTAGCAATTTGAGCCTTTTTATCCAAATTTGAACCTATATAAAAATACACAAAACCATTAGGAAATGAAAGCTCAAGCAAGTCATTTAAAAGCGCTATATCCTCGCTCTTTTCGATTTTTTTTTTGCATAAAGCCCCTAAAGAAAAGATAGGCACAAGCGGACGATACGCCTTGGCATTGATATTTTCAAGCAAATATGATTCATACCAAGTTCGCTCTTCATCGCACATCAACACAAAGGGCTTATTTTCAAGCACCAAAAGCCTTAATCTCGCACTTAAAAGTGGCACAAGCTCAAGTCTTTTTGTCTCCAGCCACGCCATAGAGCTACCACCCTCACGAATACTTTTTAGGGCGTAGCTTAGGATATTTTCACTCATTTTTCATCCAGCTTATATACTTTATGTAAAGCTCTTAAGGCAAGTTCGCCGTATTTTTCTTGCACTATCATTGAAATTTTAATCTCGCTTGTGGAGATCATTTGTATGTTTATACCCTCATCTGCAAGGCACTGAAAAGCAGCTGAAGCTACACCAGAATGCGATTTCATACCCACACCCACAACTGAAACTTTTACGACTTCTTTGTCTGTTTCGATAAGGCTTTTAGCTCCTAAGATATTTTGCATTGTTTCTTTGGCTAAATCAAGCTCATTTTCAGGCACAGTAAAACCCAAATTTGTCGCCCCATCAACGCCGACATTTTGAATAATCATATCAACATTGATATTTCTTGCTGCAAGGGCTGAAAAAATTTCAGCTGCAATTCCGGGCTTATCTTCAATCTGTCTTAAAGTTACTCTTGCTTGGTTTTTATCCATAGCTATACCACTTACTAAAGCTTGTTCCATACCTTCCTCTTTCGTAATAATTGTTCCTTCATTGTTATTAAAACTACTTCTTGTGATGAGTTTTACATCAAGTTTTTTAGCCAGCTCTACAGAACGATTTTGAAGCACTTTTGCCCCCAAACTTGCAAGCTCAAGCATTTCTTCATAAGAAATTTTATCAAGCTTTCTTGCTTTTGGTTCTATGCGCGGATCAGTTGTATAAACTCCATCAACATCAGTATAAATTTCACACAAATCAGCCCTTAAAGCACCCGCCAAAGCCACAGCACTCAAATCACTTCCCCCGCGTCCAAGTGTTGTTACTTCGCCTTGTTCATTCACGCCTTGAAAACCAGCCACAACGACGATATAATCATCATCTAAGGCTTCTTGCAAAGCTCTTGTATCGATCTTTTCTATCCTTGCTTTAGTAAAAACGCTATCTGTGATAATGCCAGCTTTTCTGCCTGAAAAAGAAAGAGCTTTATAGCCTTGTTCATTTAAAGCTATGCTTAATAAAGCTGAAGTAACGCGTTCACCACTACTTAAGAGCATATCCATATCTTTGGCATTGGGCTGTTTTGAAAAATGATGAGCGTAATCTATAAGCTCGTTTGTCACCCCACTCATCGCAGAGACGACAACCACAAGCTTTGCGCCTTCTTTTTTTGTCTTTATAACCCTTTTGGCGACTTCTTCTATGCGTTTTAAGTCCCCAACGCTCGTTCCACCATACTTTTGAACGATAAGCATTACATAAATCCTTTCTCTTGAAAATACCGAATCACCTTAACATATAAAGGTCTTTTAAAATGATGGATCATCGTAAAAAGTTTTTTTAAATCTACAAATTTATACTCTTCAAATTCTGGTTCTTTGGTTTGTAAATTTATCCTTGCATTTGCCTTTAAACGCACCAAAAAATACTTTTGTCTTTGCCCATCATAAGGATACATTTTCTCGCTCACCTTGCTTGGAAAATCATACTGCAGCCACTTTGGATACTCGCTGATAATCTCAACCTCAGCCGTGCCTATCTCCTCTTCAAGCTCTCTTAATAAAGCACTTTTGGGATTTTCTCCAGCATCAATACCGCCTTGAGGGAATTGCCAAATATTATCTATATCATTTCGCTTTGCAAGCATGATCTTACACTCAAAAGGATAGGTGCTTGAAAGCACTATTGCAGCGACATTTAATCTATATTTTTTCTCAGCTTGTGTCAAATTCAACTCAACTTTTTATTTTTTTAGCCTAATTTTAACCTAATATAAATCAATTTTTTATTAAAATTTTCTCAAATTTCATTTAAATTAAGGCTTATTTTTGCATTTATATCTTCATATCCCATTTTGTGAAAGCAAATGTCATTATTGTGCCTTTACTTCTTTAGCCACAAATAAGCTTGAAAAGCCTTATATGTCAGCCTTGCTTGAAGACATAAAAACTCAAATACAAAATTTTAACACACAAAAACAAAGCATACAAACACTTTTCATCGGTGGAGGCACGCCAAGCGTGATTAAAGCTTGTTTTTATGAGCCTATTTTTGAGTTTTTGCAACCCTTTTTAGCCCCAAATGCTGAACTTACAAGCGAAGCTAATCCAAACTCAGCAGATAAAAATTGGCTTAAGATGATGAAAAGTTTTGGTTTAAATAGAATTTCTTTTGGCGTGCAAAGTTTTAATGAAAAAAAACTTCATTTTCTAGGACGCATACATCGCTTTAAAGAAGTGCTTAACGCTCTTGAAAATGCAAATTGTGTCGGCTTTGAAAATATAAATATCGATATGATTTATGATACAAAAATGGATACAAAAAAAATGCTTGATTTTGAGCTTGCAAATTTAAATTCTTTAAAAAAGCTTTTTACTCATATCAGTGCGTATCATCTTACCATAGAAAAAAACACCGCTTTTAGCAAGAAATTACATTATAAAAAAAATGCTTCAAATTTGATGAAATACTTTATCAAAAATATAGAAAATTTAGGCTTAAGGCAGTATGAGATAAGCAACTTTGGTAAAAAATGCCAGCACAATCTAGCCTATTGGCAAGGTAAAAACTATATAGGCTGTGGTTTAAGCAGTGTCGGCTTTAAAGATGATAGACGCTTTTATACCAAAGCCAATTTACAAAGCTATATCAAAGAGCCTTGTTTTAGGAAAATAGAGCTTTTAAGCAAAGAAAATTTGCACTTAGAGCATTTGTTTTTAGGACTAAGAAGTTGTGTGGGTATAGATGAAAAAAAACTAAGTCAAAATGAGCTTGAAAAAGCTTTGTTTTTAAGCGAGAAAAAAAAGCTTATCTACAAAAATCATCGTTTTTTTAATACAAATTTCTTGCTTAGTGATGAAATTGTCTTATTTTTGCAAAACTAAAAGGAAATTTTAGGCAAATTTGTGTAAAATTAAGCCTCAAGTTTTAAATATCAAAGGAAAAAAAGATGAGTATGGGCGAGATCATCGTCATCGTTATCGTAGCGATCTTAGTCTTAGGACCTGATAAATTGCCAAGCACTATAGCGCAGATTGCTAAAATCATCAAAGCCCTTAAAAAGCAAGTTAATGAAGCTAAAGAAAGCATAGAAAAAGAACTAAGGATTAGCGAGCTTAAAGAAGAAAGCCAAAAATACAAAGATGAATTTTCAGAGTATAATCAAAACATAAGAAAAAAGCTTAGTTTTGAAGAATTTGACGAGCTAAAAAAAGAAATTCTAGCTGATACAAACGAGATTAAAAAAAATCTTAGCACTATAGAAGATGATTTAAAAGAGGCTAAAAAGCATATCAATGAGAACAATTTAAGTCCAAATGATACAAAAGAAACAAACCAAGAAGCTCAAGAGCAAAAAGAGGTAAAACATGTTTGAAGAACTTCGCCCTCATTTGATCGAGCTAAGAAAAAGGCTTTTTATCAGCGTTGTCGTGCTTCTTGGTTTTTTTATCGTGTGTTTGTTTTTTAATGAATACCTCATCAGCATTTTAACTAAACCTGTGCGTGATGCTTTGCCTGAGCTTTCAAACAAGATGACTTTTACAGAGCTTACCGAGCCTATCTTTACTTCGATGAAGGTGAGTTTTTTTGCGGGTTTTATCTTTTCTTTACCGGTGATTTTTTGGCAACTTTGGAAATTTATAGCTCCGGGGCTTTATGATAATGAAAAACGCATGGTTATCCCTTTTGTCGTTTCAGCTACTATTATGTTTTTACTTGGGGCTGGATTTTGTTATTTTATCGCTGTGCCTATGGCGTTTGCTTTTCTCATTCATTTTGGAGCTGTAACACAAAACTTAGCCCCGCTAATCAGCCTTGGACCTTATGTAGGCTTTTTTACAAAACTCATGATAGCCTTTGGCTTGGCTTTTGAAATGCCTGTATTGACTTTTTTTTTAGCAAAGCTTAATCTTGTTGATGATGCTTTTTTGAAAAAGCATTTTAGAGTAGCAGTGCTTGTGATCTTTATCTTTTCAGCCCTTATGACTCCACCTGATATACTTTCTCAGTTTTTGATGGCAGGACCTTTGTGCTTGTTGTATTTGCTTTCTATCTTTATCGCTAAGAAAATCAACCCAGCCCAAAAAGAAACGCTTGATGAGAAATGATGAGGATTTGTATGTTGCAAGTTATGATTATGATTTGCCTCAAGAACTCATAGCTACAAAGCCCATTTTACCAAAAGAAAATGCTAAACTTTTAGTTTATGAGCGAGCAAAACAAAAATTAAGCCATACTTTTTTTGGAAATTTAGAGCAGTTTTTACCTCCTTGTGCCATCGTTTTTAACGATACTAAGGTGATAAAGGCTCGAATTCATGGCAGAAAACAAAGTGGAGCAAAAATCGAGCTTTTATATCACAAAGCCTTAGCTAATGGGCTTTTTCTAGTGCAGATTAAAGGCAGAGTAAAGCCAAGAGATATTTTAGAATTTGATTTAAATTTAAAAGCTGAAGTTGTTGCATTAAGTGATGATGGTTTTAGACAGGTGCGTTTTTTTGAGCCTCAAAAAGAGCTTAGTGAAAATGAACTTTTTTTAAAGCTTGAAAAAATAGGACATGTGCCTTTGCCTCCTTATATCAAAAGAGCTGATGAAAAAAGTGATGAAACTAACTATCAAAGCGAATTTGCAAGGTATGAAGGAAGCATTGCAGCTCCAACTGCAAGCCTTCATTTTTCAAAAAACCAGCTCAAAGAACTTGCCTTAAAGCATGAAATTTACACCCTTACCTTGCATGTGGGTGCTGGGACTTTTAAAAGCGTTGAGGCTGAATTTTTAAACGAGCATAAAATGCACGCTGAACGTTTTTTTATCGATGAAAAGCTAATAAAGCTTTTACGAAGCGATAAGCCTATACTTGGGGTTGGCACCACCACAACAAGGGTGATTGAAAATTTCGCAAGAACACAGCAAAAAAGCGGAGAATGCACGCTTTTTTTACATCCTCACAATCCACCTTTAAGACAAAATTATCTTTTAACCAATTTTCATCTACCAAAATCCACCCTTATCATGCTTGTAGCAAGCTTTATAGGTAGAAAAATGACGCTTAAACTCTATGAAGAAGCCGTTAAGAGACATTACCGCTTTTATTCTTATGGAGATGCGATGCTTATACTTTGAAAATGCAAACTTTGATAAATTTGCAATTTAATTTTTTACATAAAATTTTACATATTTTTAGTTTTTTTTGGAGTTTAAATTATACTTGAGTATATGTTATAAAACCTATAAAAAACAATATCCTAGCAATATAAAACAAAGAGATTTATTTTTCATTTTCAAAATATTTTAACTCAAGCATTTTTCTATAAATCGCAGCTGTAAGCTCGCCTGAGCTTATACTTCTGCCGCCGTGTTCAAGCAAGACGCTTACGACGTATTGGGGTTTTTTATAAGGCGCAAAGCTTGTAAGCCAAGTGTGTGAGCGAGAATAATACTTTAAGTCTTTTTCCCTAATGTTTCGCTTTTCAGCTTGAGAAAAGCCTACCACTTGCGCTGTGCCTGTTTTTCCAGCTACACTTAAAGGTAAATCCTTAAAAAAGCGATACGCCGTGCCACCTTCTTGTTTAGTAACAGCAAGCATAGCTTCTCTTAAAGCAGGCAATTGACTTTTTTCAAAGACATTAAAAAGCTCGTCCTCTTCTTTATCTTGTATTTGGTATGCTTTTCTTGTATTTTCGTCAAGCTCGCCTTCGATCTCTTTGAGAAAATGCGGATTAACATTCTTTCCAACAGCGATTTGAGCGGTATATTTAGCCACTTGTATAGGCGTAACTAAGAAATTTCCCTGCCCTATGCTTGTATTTAAGGTTTCTCCTTGATACCAAGGCTGTTTGTAACGTTGCATTTTCCATTCTTTGCTTGGCACTGTGCCAACAAATTCATTTGGCAAATCCACTCCTGTTTTACTTCCAAAGCCTATTTTACCAAGAGTTGAGCTGATTTGATCTATACCTACTTTTAAGCCACCCTCATAAAAATACACATCACAACTTTGAGCAATAGCGTGCTTAAGGTTCATATCTCCATGCCCTGATCGGTTCCAGCAGCGAAAATTTCTGCCTCCTAACTCTATCAAACCAGCACAATAAAACTCTGTAGCGGTATTAATACTCCTTGAGTTTAAAAAAGCAAGAGCTGTGCCCATTTTGATGATAGAACCGGGCGGATAAAGCCCATTTACCATTTTATTTGTAAATGGATGATCTGGGCTATTTGAAAGCTCTTTCCAATCCTGCACTGAAATTCCGGTAACAAAAGGATTTAAATCATATTCTGGGAAGCTTCCAGCAGCTAAAATGGCACCGGTATTTGCCTCCATGATGATCGCAACGCCAGCATTATCAGCAAAAAGCTCGCTTAAAAAGCTTTGTAATTGAATATCTATAGTTAAGCTTATGTCATTTGAATTTGTTTTTTGAAAAGAAATTTCTTCTATTTCTTTGTTGTGTGCATCAACTTTTACTTCACGCACACCTTTTTGTCCTTGCAAAATTTCATTATAATACCGCTCTATGCCACTTTTTCCAGTGTAATTTGTTAGTTTTGCGATCTCATTTTCATTCATATCTTGCAAATTCGCCTTGCCTATATAGCCGATGATATGGCTTGCTAGCTTGCCATAAGGATACCTTCTTTTAACAATGGGCGTAATTTGTAAATTTTCTCTTAAGTTCAGCTGAGAAAAATGCGGTATCATCTCATCATAAGGGATAAAATCCACAATATCAATAAAATCTTGATTATAATAAGAATCCTCTTTGATATAATTTCGCTTTAAAAGCGTAACATTTAGATCAGGAAAGGTTTGCGAAAGCACAAAAAGCTCTTCATCTAAAAGCCCTTGATTTTGCTTTTTTATATTTAAATACGGCTTTATAGCGATACTAAAACCAAGATCATTATTTGCTAAAAGCTTGCCTTTGCTATCTTTAATCAAGCCTCTTGTAGGAGGTAAAAATCTTGTTTTTATCGCATTTTGCTTTGCCATTTCTTCATAATATATATTTGATTTTATACTCAAATAATAAATTCTACTTAAAAGCAAAACAAAAAATAAAAAGATAAAAGCGACAACCAAACGCATTCTCATCGGATTTTATCCTTAAAGAAAAGATAGCAAAGTAAAGCTTCTACACCCATGCTGATAAAATAATCACGACCAAAAATTTTAATATTTGCATTGTCAATATAAGAAAGAATACTATCAAAAACACAAAACAAAAGATAAGTGCAAAACACAAAAAATATCGGAACAAATTTGCCGATTTTAAAATTCGTCCTAATCCAATCCGCACAAAAATAATAAAACACAAAAAAACAAATCCACGACACAAAAAGGTAAAAATCATGCGTTATATCAATAAATAAAAGATATACCAAAGAAAAATACCAGCGAAAATCAAGATCGTATAAAGTCTCATCTTTTTCTTGAAGCAAACTATACATATAACAAAAGAAAAAACCGATCAATATAGGCAGATGTGTAAAGATAGAGCTTAATACTTGATAAAAAACCAACACCAAAGCAAGAAAAATATAGGAAAAATCGATGTTATAATGTAAAGTTTTGTTTGTGCCGTATTTTCGTCTTGCCATTTTATAGCCCCAAACTTTGCCTAAAAAGTTCATTTTCAAGCTCTTCTAAGCCTTGTTTTGCTGTGCTTGATACAAGAAAGGCGTCTTTAAAGTTTTGCTTGAGTTTTGCTTTTTGGCTTTGATTAAGCTTGTCAGCCTTAGTAAAAACCCTTAAAATTCTTTGATCGGCTTGCAAAAAGCTTTGCAAATACTGCTGCAAACCTTCATCAAGCTCTAAATTTGTATGCCTTGCATCAACTAAATGCACAAAAAGTTTGATTTGCCTTTGCTTGCGTAAAAACTCATCTAAACTCTTGTGCCATTGTTCTTTTGTGTCTTTGCTCACCTTAGCATAACCAAAACCGGGTAAATCCACAAAGATAAAAGTATGCTTTTCTTCATTGAATTTAAATATAACCTCAAAAAGATTGATAAGTTGTGTTTTTCCGGGCGTGCTTGAGCTTTTTGCCAGACTTTTTTGATGGCATAAAGCATTGATTAAAGAGCTTTTTCCTACGTTAGAGCGTCCAAGAAAAGCAATCTGCGTGCAAGCTAAGGGTGCATTTTCATCGTATCTGGCTAAAGAGCTTATAAATTTGGCACCAATAATCACTTTTCCTCCAAATCAAACACAAAACGAGCAGGCTGATTTTGCTTGCTCGTAACGCTGTAAAGATTTTCTTTTCTATTGACAACAATCTTATCGCCAAAAAGCTTTTTTCCACTTTCAAGCTCTTCTATATAAGCATTTCCGTTAATCTCATAAGTATCTTGTGCGACGATATATACAAACTCATCTCCACTGCCTTTGTAGTTTTTACCATTAAGAACGATATCAAAACGAGCTTTTCCAGAGGCTATATATCTTGTAGGTTTGCGGTTTTCATTGGTGAGTATAGTCAGTTTTGCTGAGTGCAAAATATCTTTTTCGTGTTTTACGATAACATTGCCACTAAGCACATTTTGACCTTTTTTTTCATCTGCATAAAAATGACTCGCACTCACTTCAATCTGTCCAGCATACAAAACAAGAGCAAGGCTGAAAAAAAGCATCAATTTGACTCTAACCACGCCTTTACTCCTTTGATATTTAACTCTTTGTTTTGCACATCATAAATCAAACTTTGCCCAGTAAGCATACTTACGCCCCTATATGCCTTAAACTCAGTTTGCGTGCTTAAAAGCTTTTGCGCTCTATCATAAAGCAAACTTTGGGCTTCTATGCGCGTTTGATTAACATCTTTGTATAATACATTGCCCTCAAGCTTCGTATTTTTTTGACTCAAGCTGAGCGTATTTGCACTTAAATTATAATCATAGCCAAAAACTCTAAGCTCAGTAAAAACATCATCTTCTCCATACCTGCTCCAACTTGAAGCTTGAAAATGAGTAAAAACTTCGCTCGAGTTTAATTCATATACTTCAATATGCTTAGACTCAACATTTTTAAAATCAATCCCATAAGGCTTAAAATCAATAAAATAAAAATCCTGAGTGCTTAAAAAAACAAGAACTAAAGCAAAAATTCCCATCAAAGCAGCAAAGATTTTTATCGCCAAAGCTCATTCCACTCTCTTTGCATTTTATTGTGCTTGATGATATATTCTATCATCTCAGCTACTGCGCCATCTCCACCTTTGTGAGTAAGATTTTTATCTACTTTTAAAGCTTTATGGGCATTTTTAGGCTTAAAGCTTAATTTTACAGCTTCTAAAAGGGTAATATCATTATAATAATCCCCAATAGCTGCACTTTGCTTGAAATTTAACTTCAAGCTTTTTAGCACTGATTTAGCGCAAGTAAGTTTATCTTTTACGCCTTGATACACAAGATCAATTTTCAAGTCCTTTGCTCTTGCAGCGACGCATTCGCTTTTTCTCCCTGTAATGATAGCTATTTTCTTACCAAGTTTAAGCCACGCTTCAATAGCTGCACCATCATGCACATGAAATTCTTTTATTTCTTTATTGTCCGAAGTATAGATGATCTTGCCATCTGTTAAGCACCCATCAATATCTAAAAAAATAAGCTCTATCATCACAAAAACCTTTTTATTCCCTTACGACAAAAGCACCGATAAAGGCTCCACTTTTTGCAAAATCTCTTGCTTCAGCCTCACTTCTAAAGCCTGTTAAAAACACTCTATTAAGTCCATCTTTTGCGCTCGTTCTTACTATAGCGGTATAGCCTTGATAGTTTTTGTATTTTTGTGCCGTACTTTGAGCGCCCTCTTCAAAACGAAAAGCCCCGATTTGCACCATAAAGCCTCCACCTTCATACACCTTGCCATTATCTACGATTTCACCATTTGTGCCTAAATTTACATTTTGTTGCACAAGTTGATGTGAACTATCTACAGAACCAAAGCCTATAACTTCAAGGCGAACTGGAGCTGTGCCACTTTGAAGCATATCGATTTGACTTGCTGCACCCTTTGAAAGATCGATGATTCTGTTATCCACAAAAGGTCCTCTATCATTGACGCGAACGGTGGTTTTGCGTCCGTTGTTTAAATTTGTTACACTTAAGATAGTATTCATCGGTAAGGTTTTATGAGCTGCTGTAAAGCCATTTTGATCATAAGTTTCGCCGTTTGAAGTTTTTTTACCATGAAAACCCGGTCCATACCAGCTTGCGATACCATCGGCTGTTTCACCCACTTCAACGACGGTTGGATAATACGTCTTGCCATTAATCGTATAAGGCTTCATCGTGCCTTTTGCACCAGAATTTGCGGCGTCTTTGTTGCTTTTAAAATCCTTGCTTGGATAATACACGCTTGGCGTTTTTGAGCTTGTCAAGCCACAAGCACTGATGAATAAAGCAAGAAAACTAACGACTAACGAGTTTTGCAGTTGTTTTATTTTGAGTTTTTGCATAATTATACTCCTGTTTTGGTATTGGAATCACAAGCTTTTGCTTGATACTGAGATGATTTTTTTTGATTTTATTATACGCTCTTATAGAAGCGACTGAAATTTTATATTTTTTGGCTATGCTATAAAGCGAATCACCGGACTTTACGATATAAATTTGTGTTTTTGGTATAGTTGTATCAACCTTTGCAAGCTTTGTTGTATCAAGCTTTTGGCTAAAGCTTTCACTTTTGCTTAAAGGCAGATATACAAAAACTTCTCCATTTGGAGGGGTAAAATCATAACGAAAATGCGGATTATAACGTCTAAATTCAGCAAAATCCAAATCAGCAAGTTTTGCCAAATCCCTTAAAGAAACACTTTGAGGCACTCTTACTTTACTAAATTCATGAGAAAGCGAATAATTAGCAAAGGCTGAATTCTGCTCAAAAACAAAATCTTCATTATTTGCTAAAAATGCCAAAGTGAGAATTTTACGTATAAAAACCCTTGTTTCAAGTGGAATGTATTTTTTATCTGCATCAAGCAAGATACTTAAATCATCGCTACCTGCTTCTTTTATAGCTTGGCGAAGTTTGCCATTACCACAATTATATGCTAAGATAGCCAAATACCACTTGCCAAACTCAGCTTTTAAGCTTTTAAGGTAATTTGCTGCTGCGAGTGTGGATTTAAACACATCTTTTCGCTCATCGATATAAGGATCAACGCGTAAGTCAAGGCTTTTTGCCGTATTTTCCATAAACTGCCACACTCCAATAGCCTTAGTGCGTGAAGTGCTATGTGTTTTAAGCCCAGATTCAACGATGGCAAGATACAAAAATTCTTTTGGTAAATCTTGCTCGTTAATGATTTGGCGGAGCACTGGGATAAACTCATAATTATTTTCAGCTGAAATCACAAGAGTTTTTGAGTGAAGTTTTTTAAGCTCACTTTTTGCTTCAACAAATACAGGATCACCGATAAAACTACTTTCTATATCAAGCGTTCTTAGAATTTCAACTTGGTTTTTATAATACTCTGGTGCAAAAGCATTGGCAAAAAGCAAGCCTTGAGCCAAGAATGATAAAATTATTGTTTTTATGATAATTTTCACGAGGCTTTATTCTCCTTAAAAAATAGCTCTTTAGCATTATGCGTGCAAAGTGTGATAAGCTCATCTCTTGGCATAGCTAAAAGTTCTGCCATTTTACTTGCGACAAAATGCGTTAAAATAGGCTCATTTCTTTTACCTCTAAAAGGCTCTGGGCTAAGATAAGGAGCGTCAGTTTCAAGCAAAAGCTTTTCTTTTGGGATTTTTGGCAATATAGAAACTAAATTTTTTGCATTTTTAAAGGTTAAAACCCCACCTATGCCAAAATAAAAATTATACTCATACAAAGAAAGTAAAAGCTCGCTTGCATTAAAGCAGTGCAAAACTCCACCTACGAGCTTTGGGGCGTATTTTTTAAGTGTTTGGTAAGTATCTTCATTTGCTTCTCTTGAATGGATAATCACTGGTTTTTGAAACTCGCAAGCAAGCTCAAGCTGAGCCTCAAATACAAGTCTTTGAGAAGCTTTAATCGCTTCATCTTTGGAGTGATAATAATCAAAACCGCACTCGCCCACAGCCACACATTTTTCATGCGTGATAAGCTCTCTTAAAAGTTTTTCATCAAATTTATCACATTCATAAGGATGTGTTCCTACAGCAAAATAAAGCTCTTTATAACGCTCACAAAGTTTTACTGCTTTGCTTAAATCCTGCGGATTTGCTGCTGGAATGATGACTTTGTCAATGGCATTTTTAAAACTATGCTCTAAAAGCTCGTCAAGATCATCAGCAAAAACTTCACTATCTAAATGACAATGTGTATCAATGATCTTTGCACTTGTGCTAAAATCAAGCTCTAAAAACATACCTCTACCCTATCTTTTCCACTATCTTTTGCGCTTTGTAAAGCCTTGTTTGCCTTAGAACTCAATTCATTTAAATTTGCCCCAGCTTTGCCAAAGGTTATGCCTATACTCGCAGTGAAAAAAAGCTCGTCTAAAGATACTAAAATGCCTTTATTTTTGATATTTACTCGTATAGATGAAAAGACTTTAATCGCTTTTTCATTACTGATATTTTTAAGCACTATGCAAATTTTTTCTGTGCTAAAATGCCCCACTATATCCTTACCCATAGTTTCATTTAACACTTCTTTTACCACGCTTTTAAGCACTGCATCTCCTATATCAAAGCCGTATTCTTCATTGATGAAATTTAAATTATCTATATCTAGGTATGCAAAAGCAAATTCCTCGTCGCTTCCTTGAATTTCTTTTAAATAATCCTCAAGCTCACTTTTTAAGGCTGCTGAATTTTTTGCTCCTGTTAAAGGCTCGATATCTGTAAAAGTGCTAATAAGTTCAAAGTCATTCATGTATTTTAAAAGCTTATCAAGCCTAGCGTTAAAAAGCTCTTTACTGAAAGGTTTGGTGATAAATTCATTTGCATTATTGCGAAGCAAGCTTGCTTCAAGAGCATCATTTTTTTCGCCAACTATAATCACACCAAGTTCTGTTTTAGAGTATTTTTCCCTGATCTCAATAAGCAAATCCAAGCCATTAATAACTGGCATTTGGGCATCTGCGATGATAAATTTGGTATCTGCATTATCATTAAGATAGTTTAAAGCTTCTTCGCCATGAGCTGCGACAAGAACATTAAAAAGCCTAAGGCTTAGTATCTTTTTAAGCTCATTTCGCTCAGCAACCTTACTTAAAGCAAGGATGACTTTGCTTTTTCTGTTTTTACTTAGCAGTTCAATTGAACTAATGATTTGTTCTATGCAAGTTTCGCTTTCTTTGTAAATATACGCAAGTATATCTTTATCCATAAATTTTTCTCTAGTTTGCGTATCATTACTTGCTGTTAAAATGATAGTTGGCAAACCAATCTCAAGTGTATAATCAACGATTTCTCCATTACCCGCATCAGGCAAACACAGATCAGCAAAACACAAAAAATATTTATTTCCTTGCTCAAAAAGTGCTATAGCTTCAGCAAAAGAAAAGGCCGTATCCACTTCAAAATGCAAAGCACTTGAAATTTTTTTAGCCAAAAGTTTTGTAAGCATTTTATTATCATCAATGATAAGAATTTTTTCCATGAAATATCGCTTTATATTTGGGTTTAAATAAAGCTTTAATTTTAGCATTTCTTTGTTATAATTTTGCTTAAATTTAGGCGAAAAGCTAAAGAATTTCAAGTTTTTATCATCAAAAAATGTGTCTAAAACACAAAAATTTGTAGTTTTGCTTTTGCTTAATGTATTTTATATCTTAAATTTTAATTAATATATAAAAAACTCATTTTACATTTTCAAGTAAGGTTTTAGCAAATTCTAGGGCTTGAGTTGTGATTTTTTCACCACTTACCATTCTTGCTAGCTCATTTACCCTTTCATCTTTTTCAAGCCTTCTTACTATGCTTTGTGTGCCTTGTTTTTCGACTAAAAAATGATTGCGTGCATAAGAAGAAAGTTGAGGCAGATGAGAAATGGCAAAGATTTGATAATACTTTGAAAGCTCATCAAGCACCTTAGCTATACTCATAGCTTCTTTCCCGCTTAAATTCGCATCAATCTCATCTAAAAAGATAATGCCCTTGCCAGCATTTAAAATCCTACATTGTGTGGCGATAAATGCAAGCCTTAGGCGGTTAAGTTCGCCCGAGCTAAGGTTTTTAAGTCCGGTTTTATCAATCTCAAGATTTACCAAATCAAAGCCAAGTTCATTAAGCTCTATTGTTTCAAGCTTTAAGTGGATATTTTTCATATATAAATTCTGCAAATATTCGTTTAAAAAATTTTCAAGTGTGCTTAGGTTTTGTTTTCTTTTTGTGCTGATAATTTGTGCCAAGCTTAAAACTTGTTCCTCAAGCTCTTTAAGCTGAATTTCAAGCTCCTTTTTTTCAAAGCTTAAGTTCTCATAACGAGCAAGCTCTTTCTTTTTTTGCTCCAGCACAAGCAAAGCATTTTCCACACTTTCATAACGTTTTATCAACCCTGATAAGCTCTCTATGCGATCAAGCACAGCCTCTATATCAAATTCAAGCTCATCAAAACTTTGTTTTTCAGCAATAACCCTAAGTTCGTTTAAACAATCAGAAAAAAAGCTAGAATCAACTTCACTTAAACTCAAAGCCTCCAAAACGCTTTTTTCAAGAGTAAAAATTTCATTTGCTTTGCTCCAAGCTTGTTCGATCTTATCTTTTTTTGAAAGCCTTTTTTTAAGGCTCATTAGCTCTTCAAACTCGTTTGGCTTTGGATTGATCTGCTCGATTTTTTGAATTTGAAGCTGGGCAAGTTCTTTGAGTTCTTCTACTTTTTGTTCTTCTTTTAACAAGGTTTCAAGTTCGTTTTTTACCTGTAAAAATCGCTTAAAAACTTCGCCAAATTCAAACTTTAAATTTGCAAAATTTGCATCTTTTTGTTCCTCAAGAGTATCAAGCAAAAATAAAAAATTTTCATTTGAAAACTCGTTATTTTCCTTTGCACTGAGGTATTTTACAAAGCTTTTACAAAGTTGATTTAAGGACTTTTTAGCGATACTTTGGTTGTTGATGAAGTATTTTGTCGTTTTATCTTTAAGCATTTTAAATGAATTTTCTTCTTCGGCAAAAATACCAAAATCACTTAAATCAAGCCTATCATTAAGCTCAAGCTCTACAAATTTCGCCTCAGAATCACTCAAAGCAAAGGCTGAAAGTATGCCTTTAAAAAGCACAGATTTTCCAGCTCCACTTAAGCCCGTAAAGACGGTTAAGCCCGGCTTTAATTCAAGCTCAGCAAGCTTAAATCCCACATTTTCACGCATAAAAACTTTAGTAATCATCTTTTTTAGCCCTTATATTTATCAAATTTATATGAATTCATTTTAAGTTATAATCACTTAGCATATAGTTTTGATTCTCCTTCAATGCCTAGCGTAAATTTTAGCATTTATTTTAAAATTATGATACGAAAAAGTTAAATTTTTAGGGTATAAAAAATTATTTTTATTTATAAAAACTTCCTAATAAATTCAAATGATCAAGCAAATAAACAAGTGCAAAACTAAGATTAAAAGCAAGATAAGTAAGAGCTAGTCTATATCTTTTAAATATAAAACAAAGTATAAAAACGCTTAAAAAATACGATAAAAGAATAATACGATAATCAACTTTAAAAAGATAAATAGGACTAACAAAAGCCAAAATTAAACCCAGTATAAAAAGAACAAATGCTTTAAAATTTATAAGTGGATAAAGCCCATTGTGTAGCCAAAAGCAAAGGATAATAAAATGAGAAAAAGCAACATGGACCTTACCCTCTGATGATATGAGTGTATAAAAAAGCAAAAATCCCCATATAATAAAGCTTACGAGTAGGTTTATGACTTGCTTTTTAGTTGTTTTGTCTGAATTCTTTTGTGGCATTGTTTGTCTTAGTGTGTGAAATTTTGACTTTATAAATTTTATGATAACAAATAAATAAAATCTTTTGTTTTATTCTCCCCAACGAAGTTTTTCTTTTAAAACTTGAAAATAATTTCTATTTTTTCTGTGTATCAAGCGAACGCTTTTATCACTTAAGCCAAGCTGCACGTTTTTATAGTCTTTGAGTAAGAAATTCTCTTGTCCATCTATGCAAAGCACACAATCACTCGCCTGCACTTCAAGCTTAAAGCACCTTGGCAAAACGATAGGGCGTTGGGTAAGTGAATGAGAGCAAATGGGAGTGAGTAAAAAAACTTCAGCCAAAGCATAGACTATAGGACCATTTGCGCTTAGATTATACGCTGTTGAGCCAGCTGGAGTAGCGATGATAAGTCCATCTCCGTTGTATTCATTAAACACCTTGCCTTTTTCTAAAACTTTAATATGCGTCATTGAAAAGGAATTGCTTTGACGAAAAACAGCGTCATTAAAAGCGATTTTATTAAGCTTTGTGCCGTCTTTTTTTTCAAGATTTATCTCGAGTAAAAAAGGTTTTTCAAGCATAAATTCGCCCCGAAAAAAATCCTCAAAAAAATCCTCAGCCTCGCTTACTTTAAAATCCGTTAAAAAGCCAAGATTGCCAGCATTGATCCCTAAAACTGCTTTATCATACCTCCAAAGCCTGCGACACAAAGATATAAGTGTGCCATCACCACCCAAAGAGATGATAAGATCGCATTCTTTGCAAAGTGTATCAAAATCAAGTCTTTTTAAATCAAGCGAGCAAGAACTTTCATCGCTTAAAAAAAGCTCTATAGCTCTTGCCTTTAAAAGTCTTGCAAGAAAAGAAATTTCATCATCAAGTTGTGTGTTATGCCTTGAGACAAGCCCTATTTTTCGTATGTTTTTATAATCTAGTTCATTTTGCATAAAAAATTATAACAAAACTTAGCAAAATAAAAGGCTAAATTTATTATAATCTTGCAAATATTTTCATCAAAAAGGAAAAATTTGCGAACTCATTATAATACAGATTTAGATATAAATAATGTAGGACAAGAAGTAAGATTGTGTGGCTGGGCAAACAACTACCGCGATCATGGTGGGGTCATTTTCATCGATTTGCGTGATAGAAGTGGGCTTATCCAACTGGTTTGCGATCCAAATGATAGCCAAAAAGCCCATGAAATAGCCTCAAAAATAAGAAATGAATTTGTCCTTATCGCCAAAGGAAAAATCCGCCCAAGAGGCGAAGGCTTAGCAAATCCTAAACTCAAAACCGGAGAAATAGAAGTTGTAGTTGATGAGCTTATCATTGAAAATGAAAGCCTCACCACGCCTTTTGCTATAGGTGATGAAAGCGTAAATGAGGAGTTGAGACTAAAATATCGCTTTTTAGACTTAAGAAGCCCTAAGCTTTTTGAAAATTTCGCCCTTCGCTCAAAAGCTTGTATAGCGGCTAGAAATTCCTTAGCCAATATGGGATTTTTAGAGGTTGAAACGCCTATTTTAACAAAGGCTACCCCAGAAGGAGCAAGGGACTATCTTGTGCCTTCTCGCGTGCATCAGGGCGAATTCTATGCCCTACCTCAAAGCCCACAGCTTTTTAAACAGCTTTTAATGTGTGCTGGTTTTGATCGCTATTTTCAAATCGCTAAATGCTTTAGAGATGAGGACTTAAGAGCTGACAGACAGCCTGAATTTACTCAAATTGATGTTGAGTTAAGTTTTGGTGGAGAAGATGAAGTTATAAAGGTAGCTGAAACTTTCTTAAAAGATATATTTAAAGCTTGCGGTAAAGATATACAAACCCCTTTTATGCGAATGCCTTATAAACAAGCTATGGAAGAATATGGCTCTGATAAGCCGGATTTAAGATTTGACTTAAAACTTGTTGATGTTATTGACATTTTTGCTCGCTCAAATAATGAAATTTTTGCAAAGATTGCCTCAGATACTAAGAAAAACCGCATAAAAGCTCTAAGAGTGCCAAAGGGCGATACCATCTTTTCAAAAAGACAAATGCAAGGCTTTGAAGAATTTGTGCGTAAATTTGGAGCAGCTGGACTTGCTTTTATACAGGTTAAAGAAGACGGACTTAAGGGTCCTTTGTGTAAGTTTTTTGAACAAAAAGACTTAGATGAGCTTGTTAAAAGGTGTGAGCTTGAAGTGGGCGATGTGGTGTTTTTTGGGGCTGGAGTGAAAAAAGTCGTGCTTGATTATATGGGGCGATTTAGGGTGTTTTTAGCTCAAAATTTAAATATCATCGATGAAAACAAACTTGAGTTTTTGTGGGTGGTTGATTTTCCTATGTTTGAGCAAAATGATGATGGCTCTTACTCGGCTATGCACCACCCATTTACTATGCCAAAAAATATAGATGAAGGGGATTTAGAAGAAATTCAATCAATCGCTTATGATGTCGTTTTAAACGGCGTTGAATTAGGCGGAGGGAGTGTAAGAATTCATAAAAATGAAATTCAACAAAAAGTCTTTAAGCTTTTAAATATCAACAAAGAAGAACAAAAGGAGAAATTTGGCTTCTTACTTGATGCGCTAAGCTTTGGAGCCCCGCCTCACGCAGGTATAGCTATAGGACTTGATAGACTTATCATGCTTGTAAATAAAGCAAATAGCATTAGAGAAGTCATCGCTTTTCCAAAGACACAACGCGCACAATGTCTGATGACTGATGCACCCTCAAAGCCAAATGCTGAGGCGATGAGAGAACTTGGACTTAAATTAAGGGAGAATATGAAATGAAAGAATTATTTTTAATCATAGGAGCACCAGGAAGTGGCAAAACCACTGATGCGAGCATTATCGCTCAAGATGATGAGCAAATCACACATTATTCAACAGGAGATTTGCTGCGTGAAGAAGTGGCTAAGCAAACAGAACTTGGCAAACTTATCGATAGCTTCATCTCAAAAGGAAATTTGGTGCCTTTAGAAGTAGTGGTAAATACTATACTTTCAGCGCTTAAAGCTGCGCCAACGCCTATTATTCTAATCGATGGCTATCCAAGAAGTGTAGAGCAAATGCAAGCCTTTGAAACAGAGCTTGAAAAACACAAAGAAGTTAAGCTAAAAGGCGTGATCGAAATCGCAGTGAGCGAAGCTGTAGCCAAAGAAAGAGTGCTAGGGCGAGCGCGTGGGGCTGATGATGATGAGAGTGTATTTAATAACAGAATGAAAGTATATACCGAACCTTTAAAAGAAATTCAAGACTTTTATAAGGCAAAAAACCTTCATTTTGTCATCAATGGCGAACGCAGTATAGAAGAAATCGTTGCTGATATCAAAAAACTTATACAAGAAAAGAAAGGAAAATAAAATGGATATCTCAAAAATACAAATAGGAAAAATTCCAGATAAAATCAACGCAGTGATAGAAATCCCTTATGGCTCAAGCATAAAATACGAGCTTGATAAAGATAGTGGAGCGGTTTTTGTAGATCGCGTTATGGCTAGTGCTGTGTATTATCCAGCAAATTATGGCTTTATCGCTAATACCTTAGCAGATGATGGCGATCCTGTGGATATTTTAGTGCTTAATGATTATCCTATACAAGCTGGGGCTGTGATACCTTGCAGGCTTATAGGGGTTTTGATCATGGAAGATGAAAACGGAATGGATGAAAAGCTTTTAGCTGTTCCAGCTGATAAAATAGACGCTAGATATAAAGAGATAAAAAGCCTTGATGATATGCCAAAAGCAAGCCTAGCACAAATTAAAAACTTCTTTGAAACTTATAAAATGCTAGAGCCTGAAAAATGGGTAAAAGTGCAAGATTTCAAAGGTGTAGATGAAGCGGTTAAAATCCTAGAAAAAGCGATTAAAAACTATAAATAAGCCTTAAATTTAGGCTTATTTGAAAAAAAGCTGGGATTATATAAATGAAAAAGTTTATTGTAGGGGTGCTTGTGATGATAAACCTTGCCTTTGGTAAAGAAATCATTTTAGGTGGAGGTTGCTTTTGGTGTGTGGAGGCAAGCTTTGATCGTGTTGAGGGCGTGCTTAAAACTGAGGTTGGTTATAGTGGAGGCAAGGCAAATCCTACTTATGAAAGCGTTTCAAGAGGCGATGGCAACATAGAAGTTGCAAAAATCAGCTATGATGAAAACCAAATCAGTCTTGAAAAGCTTTTAGAGCTTTTCTTTGTCATTCACGATCCAACAAGCAAAGACAAACAAGGTGCTGATGTGGGCGTGCAGTATAGATCAGCGATTTTTTATGAAGATGAGGCGGATAAAAAGGCGATTCAAGCCTTTATCGCAAAACAAGCCCCAAACTACGCAAAACCCATAGTTACGCAAGTAAGCAAACTTCAAAGCTATACAAGGGCTGAAGAATATCATCAAAAGTATTTTGAGAAAAATCCAAATCAAGCGTATTGTCAAGTCATCATCGCCCCTAAAATCAAAAAACTTGAAGCTCATCTTGGCAAATAAAGCTTTTTATCTCAAAGGCTTTATTTGGCACTTTTTCAAAACCGCCTTAAATTTCTCCAAACAGCGGTAAAATTTTCTTTTATTTTCACACTTTTCATCACTAATAAATAAATTTTATGCTATACTCTCCAAACAAAAACTTAAAGGAATTTTATTATGAAAAAGCTTTTCTTTTTCTGTTTGGCTTTAGTTCTTGCAAATTCAGCTTTTAGCGATGATTTTTTAGCAAGAGTTAGCAAGGGAAATTTAAGTGATCATTCAGTTGGAGTGAAAAAACTTAACCTTGAAGAGATGAAAGAGGTTAAGGGTGGGTATTATCCAGTTGAGGTAATGTGTGGAGCGAGTCAGTGTTTTGCATTTGCAGATCACTTAACTGCTGCTAGAAACAAAACTTTTACTCCAAGAGAAGAGGCGGCATGGAGAACTGCAACATTAGAGAGCGATCCAGCAAATTCTAGTTATTTTATTGGTTTTATGGCTCAAAATAATTGGGCGATTTCAGGACAAGGAAAACGCTATAATTATTTTACCTATGCAGCCGTTATGCTTGATGCTAGGGGAAAGGTTTATGCCTTGTCAAGCTCGGTTTTAAATAACAATCTTATTATAAGACAATTGAGTATTCAATACAAAAATCAATTTGATAGACATTTTGGCGGTTTGCAAATTAAATAATATTTTTCAATTTGCTGGAGTTTGATGGCTTCAGCAAAATTTCATTCTGCCGATTTACTTTAATAATAAATTTCAAAAGGCAAGCTCAAATGCAAATAAACTCTATAAATTCATATTCAAACTACGCAAATACTTTTAATTCTCAAACAAAAACTCAAAATTTAAATGAAAATTCCACTCAAACCAATGCTTTAAATTCAAGCATTTCAACTTTAGTCCAAGATAAAAACAAGGCAGTCTCTCAAGTCTTAGGTTATGGTGTAGATGAAGAAGGCTTTTTCACTAGTGATTTTAATGAAGCAGCTGGCTTGCCAAAAGATTATAAAATTTATGCAAAAGGAACTGAAAATTTTGTAAATTCTATAACAAGTTTAGAAAAAAACCCTACTGGTAGAGCTTTTACAAGTATAGATTTAGCTAAAAGTTTAGGTAGGGCTTATCAAGTTTTTTCACAACTTATAAGCAATGTTGAGGGAAATTTTACAAAAGAAGACATTGATAAAATCCCCCAATGGTTTGAGTGGGATACTCAAAGCTTGCAAGTCAATAAAATTTATACAAAAGATGAGTATTTAAATATCACACCAAGCAAAGAAAGTGCATATAGTTCTTCAAAACATGCTTTGAGCTTTGCAAGCTGGGATAAACTCGGTTTGGATTTTGTAGATAAGAGCGAGGATATTTTTGCTTCTCATTATGGTGATATAGGCAAAAGCATTTATACTCATACTGATAAAAGCATATCTAAAGGCGGTGTCTTAATGGCATTTTTTACAAGAAATGCTGACTTTTTGCGTGGAGAAACGACTGTATTTGGTAAGATGACAGGCGTGGATGATGATTTTGGTGTAAGTCAGAGAAAAGAATTAGATGAATTTATGCAAAATAATCCCATTACCTACACACTCAATGAAAATGTAGCAGGTGAAATTTTAAAACGTTTTACACTTAAAAGCGCTTACACAGATATAGAAGACTTCAAAAACGAATGGCTAAAACTCAAAGCTGAGTCTGACAAGGCTTATACTACAATGCAAAATGAAAAGCTAAATTCACAAGCTTTAAATAATACAAATAACTTTTTAGCCCAAAACAATGATAGCTCACAAAGTGATGAGACAAACAAAACAACCTTCACTCCAATACAAGCAGAAAGTAAAAATGAAACTTATAAAGCTATAGATACAAATGAGCTTCTTAAAAAACTTTTAGAAGAAAGTTTTGATGAAAAAGATTTTCTTAAAATGCTTTTTGGGATAAAAGATGAGAATGTAAATTTAAAAAGTCTTGATTTAAATTCAAATGAGTTTTTAAATTCAAATGATTTAGTAAGTATGCTTTCAAAGATAAGCTTAAATGCTTTTAATGTTTTAAATAAAAGTGTGGATATGAAGGTGTAAATTTAAAGTGTTTATTTAACTAAATGAGTATTCATTTAACTAAGTTTGTATTTAAATTTTTAGTTAGTAAAAATGTTACTTTGATTTTAAAACTTTTTAAAGCTTTATCATAAATAAATAAATTTTATGCTATGCTTTCTAAGCAAAAATCTTAAATTTAAAGGAGTTTTATCATGAAAAAGTTTTTCTTTTTTTGTTTGGCTTTGGTTCTTGCAAATTCAGCTTTTAGCGATGATTTTTTAGCAAGAGTTAGCAAGGGAAATTTAAGTGATTATTCAGTTGGAGTGAAAAAACTTAGCCTTGAAGAGATGAAAGAGGTTAAGGGTGGGTATCAAGTTGTGTTTTTGCACAATGGGTCTCAATGGAATCCAGCAGATGAAGTATATGCTATAGCAAAATACACACAAGGAGAATTGCAGTATATGGCAAACTATCTTCAAGGGAATACGAGTGCGCCACAAGGGCTTTGTGGCATAGATCAAACATCTTGCTCAAATCCTAGCAAAAATAGATTTACAGCATTTTTGCAAATAACGCAAAAATCTCTTTCTATGCTTCCTGTTTATACAGTTAAAAGGCAAGTAAAAGTTTCGAATATGGGAAAACCTTATGTTGTTTTTACTTATGGTGTTGGTGCATATGATACTCAAGGCAAGCAAATGTATAAATTTAACTCCAGCCTTATGTTAAATAATAATATGATTATTAAAGAGATGGCAAATAAATACAAAGAGCAAATGGAATCTGCTCTTGGAGGATGGTATGCAAGATGATAACTTTAAGTTCTTTTAACAGATATTTTGGAAGCAATCCGCTAGAAACGCTTACTCATATTAAAAATGACAGCATTCAAAATGGAAATCCTGAACTTACAAAGGAGGAAAGAGAAAAGCTAGGCAATAGTTTTATAAATATATATAAGGATTATAGCGAATTAAGCGATAAAGTAGGATTGCTTGAAGGTTCAATAGAGGATAAACTTAGAAAAAATGAATTATCAGAAGCAGAAACTAACGAACTCTTTGAATGGATAAGTGAAAATACTACATCACCGCATTGGATGAATGTTAATGGGGTAAGTTATGATGAAGCTTATATTGAAGTCTTTCACACAAGTAAAAGCATAGATGAATTTAAAACGAAATATCTTGAGCTTCAAAAAAATTACTCTGTTGATTTTAGCAATAAACTCAATACATCGCAAGGAAATTTAGAAAAAGAAAAGCCACTTGAAACACAAGAAGGCGATGAAAAAAATCAAAAAAGCTTCACTCCTATAGAAGGCAAAAGCTTTAATACTGAAACCTATAAGGGTATAGACACAAACACACTCTTACAAAAACTCTTAGAGGATAAATTTGATGAAAAAGATTTTCTTAAAATGCTTTTTGGGATAAAAGATGAGAATTTAAATTTAAAAAGTCTTGATTTAAATTCAAATGATTTAGTAAGTATGCTTTCAAAGATAAGCTTAAATACTTTTAATGTTTTAAATAAAAGTGTGGATATGAAGGTATAAATTTAAAAGTATTTGTTTAACTAAATGAGTATTCATTTAACTAAGTTTGTATTTAAATTTTTAGTTAGTAAAAATGTTACTTTGATTT